>JBHLSA010000182.1:0-4255 GCA_048882025.1 Candidatus Thorarchaeota archaeon
TCCTTCTTCTTCTTTTCCTCTTCCTTCTTCTTCTTTTCCTCTTCCTTCTTCTTCTTTTCCTCTTCCTTCTTCTTCTTCTTCTTTTCTTCCTCTTTCAGCCGCTTCTCTTCCGCTTTCCTCGCCTTCTCTTCTTCTTTCTTAATGCGTTTTGCTTCTTTTTCGTCAACAGGAGGCATTTCAGCAGCTTCGTCTGAGGCTACCTCCATTTCTTCAGAGGGTAGAGGCATTTCGGCTTCGAGCTCTGGAGCTTCTTCTTCCACTTCAGCTTTACGTTTCTTACGTTCTTTCATCTTCTCACGCATACGCATGTAGGTTTCACTGAGTAATTCCAAGTGTCGTTTGGCAATATCAGGATGAATATCTTTAGCTGTTAATCGTTCTTGAAGTCGCAATACTAAGAATTCAGGGAAAAAGGATTCAAAATGAACATCAGCAACTAACATAAGCAATGGGTCTTCGGTATCGCTTATTTCAATTGTAGATTCACCCATTGTTGTAATGACTTGCGCTTGCTCGAGCCGCCGAACTACATTATCCAAAGATGCTTCCTTTTCCACAACGCCAGCAAGCTCGGATTTTTTAGCTATTTTCCTACGGAGTGTTTTTGTTACATCGTAAACATCGGGGTCAAGTAATAATTGTCCAATCATAATTGTATCTTCTTCAGTCCATTGATAAGCTTCAAAGAAGTTTTTCACGCGATTTTCTAATTCCCTAAATTGCTCCTTGTTCAACCCACCGCCCTTTGCCAGTTTAATTACCTGTTCAGGAGGAAATCGGGCACCTAACAAGTCACTGACTAAAAAGACACAGTTATCAGACACTGCATTAATCCAATCTTCTTCAACAAGTCCACTCCGAAGCAGGGGTAAGGTTACGAGACCTAAATCAGGATAGTGCTTCCCTGTTTGTAACTCCAACCATTCTCGTAACTCCTCTGCAGGAATTCCCCCTCGAGCCAGTTTATGCATTAGCAATCGTGTTTCTTGATCAACAAATACTTTGGCAAGCCTCTGTTCCACGGATAGCTCAACCATCCGTTTTAACTTCTCAAAGACTTCACCCAGATACTCCACAAACTCTGGTTCACCAATATTTTCGACTATTTCGCTGGATGCTAGTGTCAAGCCCTCTTCATAATTCCGTGGCTCCTCCTCCAAATCCATAAACAACATAATACAAAACTGATCACGGCCTCGAAGGATACCTGTATAGAAACTGGCAACGGCCATATTCGTTCCTTCCAGCGTCATCGTGAGGAACCCTGCTTCTGGCTTACCCATCGCGTGAGCCGTAAAGACACGGAGCATATCATCTTCCGAGACATTAAGATTCCGTGGATATACACCCACAATGCGCAAGCCCACCTTGTCATCCCAACGACAAACTGATAAACCACTTGGCAATTATTTTAACCTCCCATTTATACAAATGGTTTCTGTAGCTTTGAGTTTTAAAGTGACCACAACGTAGTCCTTTTGGACTATTTGGTTTCCGGTATTTAACTTGTTTGTCGCAGCGTATGTCTGAATAATTCTTGTTGTTACTTTCTGCATTTGTTCGCAAAAGACAATTACACAGCCTGCAAGATTGGATGAAACCTAATCGGTAGTAGCTTCTGCAACAGCACCCAAGATGATTTTATAGAGAACTTCACGGTATCGAGGATCGATGGCAACCAATCCATAGGCTTGGACGCCAAGGATTCGCTGTACTAGTTTGGGTGCAAGAGCACCAGGAAGGTCTTGCTTGTTCCCAATCGCCCAAACAATTGAGGAGGGCGCGTTTTTACGTATTATTTCTAAGATATCACGGGTTTCTAAGACGTTCTTTAATGTGGAATCAGTTATCAGCAGTACCGCATCTGCATTACGAAGATAGTAGTTCCAGAGGGACCGGAAGCGATCTTGACCAGCAAAGTCCCAAACAGCCAATTCGTAGGGACCAAAACGAACACCTTGAAGAGTCTCGATGTCAACAGCGATGGTAGGGTAGTAATCGCCGGGGATGCTGTCAGCTGTGAGGAGTTTGAGCATGGTGGACTTGCCAACACCGCCCTGACCAAGGAGGCAGATTTTGAGCATAGTAACGATGACATTGTCGAGTTCCTTGGCTAGACCTTCAAATGCCTGGCCAGCGGGTACTGGTTTTTGGATGTAGGAGTCAATTTCATTGCCATATTTTTTAATGAGGAGATCTCGTGTTTTTTTGAGGGATTCTTTGATTTTTACGTCTTCATCAGAGATGTCAACGGCGAAAACGAGAAGAAAGTGAGTACCAACATCAGTGTAGAGGAATTTGATATTTTTAACATGGATTGGCAAGTCAACTTGGCTACCAAGTTCGGATTCGAAATGTTTGTAGGTAGCGAGGAATTCTTGACGTTCTTCAGCGGAGATGTCGACAGACCAGTATTGACGGTGAAAGGCAATTCGTCCTTCACGAGTCATGAGGAAGACATTATGAATCATGGCTAGATATTCTCCTTTGGGCTATTCAGCACGGGTGATGGCTTTTTCTTTTGATGTGGTGCGTCGCTGTTGGCGTTTGTGTTGGGGCAGTTTTTTCTCATCGGAACCAAGGGCTATTCGGAGTTCGCGGAAGTTGCGACGCAAAGATGTACGTGAACAACCTACAAGTTCGATTATATCATTTTCGGGTAGAGAGTCTCCTGTTTGTTTAGCACTATAATAAGCGATTGATGCAGCGATAATTGGGCGAGGGTGTCCTTGGAAGTAACCTTCTTTGCTAATGTATTCAACGATGTTATGTGCAAATTCCTCGGTTTCCGGTTTGAGTTCAAGGATACTGAAAAGACGATCCATAATCTCATGAATGGGTTCGCCCCAAGTGCCAGGTTTTGTGGTTTTACTTTGTTTACGCTCTTCATCGTATTCTTCAAGAATATGTTGAATGCCCGTGCGCACGAGCTGCCTAGCATTCGCGAGTTGGATTTGTCTTTGACGTCTAATATAACGTGGACATTGCGGGTAGCCTGGCATTTCATAGATGGTGAGATAGCACCGTTTTTTGACAACGCGGCAAAATGAGGTTAACTCATCATCTTTAATTGGTCGTTCATATTTGTAGGGACAAAGAGAGCGGTCACGGGACCCACCACGACGTTCAATTTTTCGATAACTATCTGAAAGAATCTGGCGATATCGACGTTTACGGTTTGTAGAATCTCTACTAATCTTGATGAGGCGTTGAAGGGTACTATTCAAGATATTTTCATACGCTGATCCTTCTTCTTCTGCGGTGAGTAAAGCGGTAACACAGATATCATCTTGAACGCCTTCTCGTAAGCTTTGGGAACAGGCAACTGCTGCACGCTCAGTGACATCTTTTTGTGGAAACACTTGGAAAGTAGTTAAGGATTCTTCAGGGGCACACGAATAGAACATCATCGAGAATTGATCCGTATTGATATCCAAGGTTGCAGGATACTTGGCTACAATGATGAGTCCTTCTTTGGTATCCCAATGACTCACGACTAGCCCCCGAGGAATGATCATACACCTTTCAATGAAGAGTTGATTCGACCGAGCTGTATCTGTCGCCTCGACTTCATGCAAAGTAACGGAAGGCTACAGAAAAAGGTTTTTACAAATCAAAAGGAAGCCGGGGTTCTTTCCGAGATACTGAACAAGTGATTATTAGATTATAACCTGTTCAGTTTACCCCCAAGATACCCCATAACTAGATTTGAAAGATTCTTGTACTCACTAATCTAAGCTCCTAGGAATATTACACCGCAGAAGCTATTTCCATTTGAGAAAGGTTCACCCCCTGCAGGAAATCAGGGGGTTTTTCGCCATTTTTTGAGAGCGAGCCCAATACCAATCGGAATGATTAGAATTATGACTCCAAGTAGAAAGGGTAGACTTTGCGCTAGAGGGGATTGAATATAGTTGGTTGTATCACCGATTATTGCGGTAGATAGAAACTCATCAAAGAGTAGATAGTATTCAAGCGAACTATAATCTATTGCACCAGCAAATACTAGAATTATATCCTCCTGTGGGAGAACGAAAACCCGTATACCACCAGCACCTCGAATGGAATAACCTGAAATTGCAGGATCAACCCACCATTGATAACCATAACCCTCACCATTTCCAAATAGGAAGTGCGGATATATACAATCAGCCACCCATTCGGAGGGGATGAGTTGATTGGCGCCCCATGTGCCATTATTCAGATAGAGAAAACCCAGCTTGGCTAGGTCTCGTAAGGTTAGGAGAAGACCGGA
>JBHLSA010000183.1:0-4218 GCA_048882025.1 Candidatus Thorarchaeota archaeon
GAAGGCTAACATCGCTGGTGAGTTTATGTATAACTGGAGATTTGCGGGATTAATGAAAATGAAGTAGCCATACCATGCGAAGAAAAGTGCTACTACCAACACGGTAATGACAATGATCAATGCAAGTGCAACAACAATTGATTTTCCAAATTCAAAGGTTACCACAAGCAAATTGAACATGAAAAGGACAAACCAGATGAATGTCATTGTATACAAGAGACTAAGTCGCAACGTAGGATCAAGAATTAGCACCGATTCAATTAAGAACCCTGCACTGGCGATAATCAGTGAAACTAAAAGCATTGGATAGAATAAAACGGTTTTTGGATATTCACGAACAACTACCTCTTCTAACTCATTTCGAGTCGGTGCTGGCGTGATTTCCTCAAATTTTTCAGGTTCAGGTATTGGGGGAGTTTCCTCCATTTCATCTGACATATCAAGTACACCTAATTCAATTGGATTGGAGGGTGGTTCTAGCCGCTAATCCGTTAGAACCTACTTAATCTTTACTCCAAGGCATTATTTTTTTCTTCGGTATCCGAGTAAAAATGGGTCAATGATGCTAGTTACAATAAATGCAGTTATGACCCACATGCTGGCTTGGAGGGCGTCAACGCTTGCTGATATTGCTGCAATGGGGGGAACAACCCAAAAGAAGAGTACCTCTATACTAAAGGTGGGGAGAAATCCACCGATAATGATTGCCGAAATAATACAACACCCAATCCATAGATAGGGGCGCATTTTATGACGAAAATAAGTTGGAATACCTGTACTTAGACCAAGGGCAATATTTCCAATGAGGGGAATCAGAACTGGCTCCCATAAGCCACCACTTAATCCAACAAAGATTCCACACAGAATTCCTCCAAGTGGTCCCAATACGATTCCTGTAAGTAGCGGAATAATGAATCCAGGAGTCAATGTTACAAAGGGCGAAAAAGTAGGAATTGCAATTTGGCGAAAAACAATTCCGAGGGCTACAAAGAGAGCCAATAATGCAGTCCACAGTGAGTGGGGTAGTATTTTTTCACTAGAGGATTGTAGTGTGAAGTCTTGCGGGGTCAAGGAAAATTCACTTAGACTATGAGGGTATATCCTTGAGGACGATTTCCTGATCTGATTCGAATAGTTCGACGGCTTTTTCGACAACCTTATCAAAGTTGTCAGTTGGAAAATCTTCTTTCTCTTCGTCGCAAATTTGAATTTCAAGGCTTTCTTCACCAAGGTATAAGAAAGCACTATAGTATCCCCAGGTAGTTACGAGAACAAAACTGAGTGCTGGTTCTTGAAGATGCAGGTTTCCCTCCCGGTATGTTACAAAGAACTCATTGCCTTCAAGGCCCCGACCTTCATGTTCGCGGATTGAACTATCGAGTGCAGTTAGGAATCGAGTAATTTGTTGAAGAGAGAATCGCAACCCATAATTGAATGTCCAGCTGTAAACTTCTGCTGTGGTTGTTTCGGTTTCAATTGATTCTCCTTCGTACTTAAATTTCACTCGGCGTTTAGTTGGTCCAAGAGCCGCATCTGTAGTATCTTTAAGAATATTTGTGACTTCTTGAAGAAGATCCATTTGTTCTGAAATAACTGGGAGATCAATGTATCCCCAGAGAACTTTTCCTGAGGAGACGAAAAGATTGAGTGTTAGCGGTTCAATAGTCTGACCTGCACTAATTCGCATTTCAACCATTTCGCCTAAAGGTTGCATTCGAACTTCCCATTTCTTAGTTAAAGCTTGATGAACATTTGCAAGAAGTTTACCAGTTTTCCAGACAAACAAAGGACATTGGTATTTATTAGCCACTGAAACACGCCTCATTTCTTTTTGCTTTGCCACTCTTTCAAATATGTTTCGAAATCACAGTTCAAATAATCAGAATAGTGGAACTTATACACCTCTTCTGCTTTCAGGTGCTTTGGGAATGCTGTGCCAGCAACTCCTCGTTGGTCTTATTAAAACGAACGACCAATTCAGCGATAACTCCATCAAGAAAAATCGCTGACGCGATTTCAAATTGGGTACCTTCTGGGGTTAAACTAGCTTCTTCTCCTTTTTCTCTACGGGCAACATCAACCTTGGTTCGTCCAATGAGTTTTACAACCAAATTACTCATACGTCCGATCCAGCTTTCTGGATAACTCGTAATGGAAATAATTTGAGGATTCTGATCAAGGTAACTTTCAATAATCGCTTTAACAATGGCAGTACGACCACTACCACTGATAACCAGAAGTAAATCGCCTTTTTGTAGGTGGGGGACTGAGCGGCTGTTAGTAATGAAATAAACAGGCACATTCAAGTGTTCGAGTCGGGTTTGGAACATCTGACCTACCATTGCAGAACGCCCGCTACCAACGACAAAAATGCAGTTTCCTCTTCGAACCGTGGTTTCGATTGCGTCAACAAATTTGTTGACGTTCGTTTTGTTTTTCTTTAGGAACTCGATGTTCTTCTGGATGTTATCAGTAATTAATTGCATAGCCCGAAGAAATATCCCATCAGACTTGGTTCCCACATTTGGGGGCAACGATTCTTCACCATTGCCTGACAAAGATGTTTCTCTTTAAAAGCTCTCTTCTTTGTTGCTCTTGTGGTGATAGTTGAGATGAAATTCTGAATTCTTGTTAGATTCATTTTTACAGCATTGTCAGTAATGGATTTAGGAATTGGCGAGCAGATTCAAGAAGCGTGTCATCTGATAATGCGAGACTAATTGGGCTAATAACAATTTTCGATTCAGTTGTTGCCTGATAAACATCACTAGTTTTTGGAATTCCACTTTTTTCTTTTCCAACAATCCAATAGTACTCCATCCCATGTGGGTCCTTACGCTGCCTTAATCGGTTAATGAATCGGACGGGAGTAGGTTTTGCGACGACAATTGGTGTGTTCTCATTGACATCTGTTGGGAAACTAACATTCAAAAAGCTTGTACCTTTTGGCCATCCAGAGGATAATACGTGACCAATTATTATTCTAGCTCGTTGGGCGGCCTTTTGATAATTTGCATTTGATTCCCCTGGAATAAACCATGTATGACTTGGTGCTCCAATAGAGAATGCAATTGCAGGTATTTTCCATAGTGCAGCTTCAATTGCAGCCCCAACTGTTCCACTTGTTAATATACTGTGAGCACTAACATTTAATCCAAGATTTGGACCTGAGATTACTAGATCAATATCTGGGATATAGGTTCGACACCAGGTTACGGCATCCGCTGGAGTTCCGGTAGTTTCAATAATTGACTGACCATCGATGCTCTCTCCTTTAATAAACCGAATAGGCTCATTAAATGTCAGGGTCTTTGAAATACCGCTTACTGGTTTATCTGGCACCAGAATTGTAAGCTTATAGTCTTGTTTGAGTTCTTTCACGAAATGCTGAAAAGCGGGTGAACGAGCGCTGTCATCATTAGTGAAAAAAATATGTGGGCGTGAATCTTTGGGCATTCTTATTCAACCTCAGGATTGACTTTGGATTTCGTATTGATGGTGTGAAACTTGTTAAAAAGGAGTAGTTTTCTTATTAGATTTTTCACGAACTTTTAATTTCTACTACAAAGTTGAAGGTGTAACCTAGTCAAATTGGCTGTTCTGATTTTATCTGATACATGAGTATCTTCGGGTTGGATCTCTACCTGCTTTTTTTATCAATTGATTTACAGGAGTAAAGACATAGGGTATTTATTTTCAAGAGAAAATTGGTTGAATATCATGCTTATCCAAAAGGGTGCGCATTTCTTTCTCAGATGGTTGCTTCTTAAAACGCGTGGCTGCATCCAATATCCTTGGCAGAAGTTGCAGATCACCTGCGGTGATTAGAAAACTGTTCGGGAGACTTAATGACCAATGTACTGACTTGTCAATGGCCTCTTGAGTTTCTAATGGTTCATAGAAGTACGTATTGTAGGTTTTAGGGCGGTTGCCCCAACGCTGTCGCGCAATGGATTTGATGGTTTGTACTGCAACCTTACGCTGACGGCACAAATTAGCTAATTCATTAAAGTCAGTTGCATAACGGAAATTCTGCATCAGCATATAATTGTACGGTAAAGAGACAGTGTCAAATTCAAAACGCTCTAAGCTACGTTTGTGCATTCCTGGTGCTTTAAGACCGTGGCCTGTTACTCCCAGAAATCGCACCAAACCATTATTACGCGCTTCAATAAAGGCTTCCAATGCGCCTTCAGGTCCCATGACTTTTTCCCAACC
>JBHLSA010000184.1:0-4213 GCA_048882025.1 Candidatus Thorarchaeota archaeon
ATTTGAAGGACCATAAAGATATTCGAGATGAAGCAGTTCAAATCCGCTTTTGCTTTCCTCAATAAATACAGTTACTAGTGTAGAAAAACCACTGGGAACAATCCTAGGGACCAAAATTACTGGTGAACTAGGCTCATCTAATAAGACATCCGTGATGGCAAAAAACGCGTTTCGAACACGATCACACACCATCATGACCTGATCGGTACTTGGATTAAAATAGTCCCAAATGCTATCACCATAAGCGGATTCATTTCCATAAGTCTCTAGGGTTACTGAAAAGAGACCATAGGTTTCGTATAACCAATCTTCAAAGGTACCAAAAGATGGGTATAGTTGAGTAGCGCTACGCCATGGGTAACCTGAAGCTTCCTCAACCACGGTTCCTAATCGGGCAAAAAACGGTTCATGAAAACTAGGCTCACTTGTAAAACCATATGGGGTTAAAAGTACCTCAACTCCACTATGGAGAGAAATAGCGAACGCAAGATTTTCCTGGTACATATGAATGAATGTTTGTACCGCTTGGGTTTCATTTTCACTAAATGGCGTTGATCCATGATAAACCTCGGAGCGAGGACCAGACGCGCCTTGTGCGAACGCAACAGGGTAATTACGATTAAGATCAATTCCACCAGGTAAATCTTCTCCGATTAACCCATCATTATCTAAATCTAAGCCTTCGAAAGTGTAATCATAGTCTTCGCCATACCGTTCAACGACGAAATCTCCATTCATATCTTGAACTTCCCACTCATCACTAAGGCCATCGTTATCTTCATCTGTAGGATGTAGGTTTTTTCTTTGCCAAGGGTTTATGTGGAGGACTCCGAGCGCATCAGGGTTCAAGGTGGGAATAATGTGGATGATGAAATTTTCTAAGATTGTTTGTACTCCAGGTGACTCAGCATGTGCAAGCATGTAATCAAGGATAAATAATGCATTTTCAATGGTAATGGCTTCTCGGCCATGATGATGAGCGATAATGAGGAATCCCTGGCGATTTGATGAATCGCCTGGAGCTGTAAGACTGATACACGGAATCGCAAGCCCTTGATAACTGACTCCGATTGTGAACATACTGAGATATTCAGGAAATGCGTTAATTCGCGCAGTAAGATGCGTTATAACTTCAGAGTAATTATGATAGAGACCTAGGTTAGGTCCCCAATGAAGAACATCGTCACCTGCTATTGGTCCAGGAGCATTCATGTATTGAGCCCAAATCCAAGGGACAATTTCGGATTCTTTTTGGTCAATGAGTTCTGGAATGAACCCATCGGAGTTATTTAGTGGTGGAATTTCTCCATCAGGAAATGGGCTGGGCATGTAAGGGGCATCAGGAATCGGCAAGGGTAAAAGGAAGATAAAGAAACAAAATGATAAGGGCATTCGAGAAACTTTGGAGAGAAACCCCATAGTATCAGCTCGTAATAAAGCCTTGTTTAGTGATGAAGAAAAAGACTTGCGATACCTGCAATTTCTAATTTGGGCTTGCTTTGGTTCTGAGTTTCACCCTTTGATTTTTTAAATTTCGTCTCTTTTCGGAACATTACTAGTTTAAGTGGATTAATTTTTCACAATAAGCCGGTCTAGAGCACCTGAAGCTGTAAGTTTTTCGATTGCTGATTGGTATTGCTCTTCATCGTTAATCATATTGTTGCAGGCATCTTCCCGCATGTGAGTCCCAGATTTTACTTGAACAATCACTTTTTTTCCGGGAAATTCATCCTCCACAGCCTTACGTATAATAATACCAATAACTGCACCCATGGGGCACATGGGGCTTGTTGGGGCAAATTTTATCATAATTTCATCATTTTTAAGGGAGACATCTTCAGGAGATACAAGTCCCATTTCGACTACATTGACTGGATGTTCAGGGTCCAATACGCGACGAAGAACTGTGATTACTGCGTCTGCTTCCATGATGATCAACTTCTTAGTACTAATCGGTTCGGAGGGGATACTCCCTAAAAAGACTGTGGTTCCTTGAAAGCCGAATGAACGACTGCGTACGTTTCAGGCAAAACCTTGCTTTTTGACTGCAGGCAGCAAACCTTATCTAGGTTCAACCGCTCAATCTAGAGTGTGATGGTTTCCTCCCTGCGCAAGGTGGTTTAAATGGCTGAAAATGCTACAGAAAAAGCCCTTCGTTCGGAAGAGTTGAAACGCCAAATAGAAGCCTTAACCACGGATCTAGTTGAAGCTATAGATCTGTTAACTCGGGACCTGCAACGTAGCCTCCTGATGCTTGCAGACCGAGTTGAACAACGTATGGAACAGATTGGTTTTGGCCGGCTCTCGGGTCCAGTGGTTAATGATATTCAGGAAGGCGTAACAGCGGAATCAAAACGATTTAGTGAGCAGGCACGAGCTAAAATTCAAGAGATTACACGGGCGAAGGCAGGTTTGTCAGGAGCAGCGGATGAGTTGAGTGCACTTGCTGCAATGACTGAGTCTGAGCGGGAGGAGCTGCGAAAGCGGCTTCAGAGTGAGATTACTGCATCAGAGAAGACGCGGCAGGAGCTTGAAGCAGAGTTAGCTGAAGCACGTGTGAAGATTGCGGATTTAGAGAAACAGATACGGTCGCGTTCTACGCGTGATGCACGTCGCATTGATAAATTACAGGCTTCAAATAAGGAATTGTCTGACTCGTTGAAACAAGTTGAAGCAGAACTCCTAAAACTGAAGAAGGAGAGCGAAGAAGCTTTTAATGAACGTGATGTGGCCGTCAAACAAGTAAATGAGCTGAATACAAAGTTGGCAGCGGCTTCTGCAGCAGCATCAACCGCAGCGGCAGCAACCGCAGAGTCCAAAAAGAAACTAGAAGATCAAGTGAAATCCTTAACTGAGGAACTCCAAAAATTACGGGAAGCTGAATTAGCTGCAAAGAGAGAGACAGAATCTTTATCATCGAATCTTGAGGAAATGAAGATTAACCTACAGAAACTAGAATCGGAACGTGACTCAGCACGCCAAGAGCTTAAGAAGTATCAGACCGAAGTTCAGACTGTTGAAGAAAAAGTTACGACAGCAGAAGAAAAACTTCAAACTTCTAAAGAGAAATTAGAGACCGCGGAACAGGAAATTTTACAGCTTCGAGAATCAGTAGCAGAACTAGAAGAAGTGAAGACAAAGGTTAAGGTAGATACAGAAAAGATGGCGGAAATTCAACAAGAGTTTGCTGCAGCAAAAGAAGAAACAACAAAGTTCACAAAGCAGGTTAAAGATTTTGAAGCGCAGATTAAGGAACTTACTAGCTTGAAAGAATCTCACGAACAAAAAATCGCAGAATTAGAGGAAGCACAAAAGGGTTTGAAGGACCTTACAAAAGATCGGGAAGCAATAAGCAAGGATAAGGATGCCCTTGAAAAACGTCTTGAAGAAACCCTTGCTGAACTCGAAGGCATGAAGGAAGAATATGCTCGGTTTACAGAGATACGAAATCGTCTGAATCAATTAGAGATGCGAAGTCAAATTCAAGATATACTGCTCCAAAAAGACCATCATTATATTGTACTAACAGCTTTTGCCACAAAGATTGTAGAGGGCAAGTTCCGAGTGTCAGCAAAAGAGCTAGGATTTAGCCCCTCTTTAGGAATATCTCTTGCAGCCTGGCTTGATAAGTTCTTCTTGGACCTTCAAGAGGAAGAGCTTGTTTCAATCCATCGGACAGCAGGACGTGGATTACCTTCGGCAGACATAGAGGTTTCGGATAAAGGTCGACAGCTGTTTGAAGAAGCAAAACAGAGAGCAGCTCTCTAAGCCGAAGTGGAGGGCTTTATATGCTACCCAGAAAGGAACGCTATGAACGTTTTGTAGTGCTACGTGATGTTGGTCTCGAGGGACTGCAAAAAATCCAGAAGGCTAAAGTAGCTGTGATTGGAATTGGTGGACTTGGAAGCATCTCATCCACAAAACTGGTAACTCTTGGAGTGGGGCAGCTTCGAATAGTTGATCCTGATGTAGTGGATTCCTCGAATCTGCAGCGTCAATTTTTATATCGAGACAATGATGTGGGTAAACCCAAAGTCCATTTAGCGTCACGCCGATTACATCCTCTAAATCCAGATGTGCCAATTGAACCTATTGAAAAACCAGTTGATAAGAAAACCGTGGATGACCTTGTTAATGGTATGGATCTAATTATTGACGGATTAGACCGTTTTGCACCTCGATTCATTTTGAATGAGGCGTGCTGTCGTCATGG
>JBHLSA010000185.1:0-4203 GCA_048882025.1 Candidatus Thorarchaeota archaeon
AGGAAGAGGAAAAGAAGAAGAAGGAAGAGGAAAAGAAGAAGAAGGAAGAGGAAAAGAAGAAGAAGGAGAAAGAACCCGAGGAATAATCAGAGACTGATTTTACTCCTTTGTTCAGTCTCTTAGAGTTCGTTGTTTTGCTGAACGGATATTTCGTGCAGTTTCCCAAGTTTGTCGAACAATTTCAGGAAGCTTGTCATGCGACTTTATCCACTGTGCTAAGAACCGGCGCGTTTTTGGATCATTTGGATATCCGCTTCCAAAATCACCAAATTTTTTGTGTAGTTCCTGTATTTGGTGGTCGCGTCGAACTTTTGCGAGAATAGAGGCTGCAGCTACAACGGGATAATGGCTATCTGCTTTGTGTTCGCTAATTATTTTCTTTGGGCGCTTTAAGTTGGATGTTATGTAATGCCCATAACGTTCTGCATTGACATCAGAGGCATCAACATAGGCAATATCCCAATTAAGCTTGTTGAGAACAGTGGCCATCCATTGGGCTTCTAAAATGTTTAAACTACGTTTCAATCGGCGTTGCGTATCAATTTCTGAAGCACTAATTTCTAATACTTCAACTTGACGCACAAGTTGTAGAATTTGATTATTAAGGACTTCTCGTCGACGTGGAGTTAATTGTTTAGAATCTCGGACTCCCCATTCAATTAGTGCATCTTCTTGGGAATCTTCAATGACGATACCTACAATCACTAACGGTCCTATAACGGGGCCTCGCCCCGCCTCATCGACACCGGCTATTAGTTGCGCCATTCATAACACCTTCAATAATACCAGATGTATTCCGAAACCATTAACAGGAGCACAGGTTTATTAGTTCATAGTTAGATGTTGGCATGTGGCTACTTTGAGAGAATGCAAATATCCAGAGATTTGGTTAAGTACTTACGAGGGACACTTTCGTGTCTCAGCACACTTTCCTCCAATTGTTGAGGTTCCTTCAGATTTTCGATGCTTAACACCGAAGGGTGAAACCATACCTGTTTGTGTTTCCCCTCTGTATAAAACAATCCATGAAGCGAAGGGCCGTGCCGCGGCCCTCCAGGAAGAGCTTCAAAATCAAGGTTGTAAAGTTCTTTTCTTTTTTGAGCTACGTCCACCAGTTATCGGCAATCCACATGAAACTAGCTAATTTCTTCCCTGTCATTATTTGATTCAATGGAAACGCTTTGTTTTGCTCGACGACGCATAATGATACGATAGCTTAGAAAGACGATGAAGAAAATGAGAAGAATTACCAGCACCATTGTTTCAAAGAGGTCAATCATCTCTGCTACGCTAAAAAATAATATTCCCAGACCCCATCCAAGCAAACCCAAAACAAGGCACCGCGGAAGAGCACCTATGAATGTAACTAAAGCGAATCTTTTCGGATCAACTCGAATAGCACCATAAAGTAAAGAAACGACTGAGAGTGGGATAATTGGTATTGCTCGGGCTGTGAAAAGATAGATCTCATCACGTGAGGATTTTCCCATCTGCTTTCGCATATATTCAATTTCCTCAATGGAGGTTCCCAGATATTTTCCCCAGCGGTCAATAATGGGATATCCACCAAAGTAGGCGATTCCATACCCGAAGAAGGACCCAATCGTGACGGCAATAGCACCTACTAGCATTATGTTAACTATGATGCTTAGAATTGCGAAAACTGGTTCGAGGCCAAAGGTAAGAATGAATCCTGCTGCCATCATGATTATAGGGGAGGGAATTGGGGCAATGAAGGTCTCAATCATAACACCAAGAAAAACACCAAGAGGTCCTAATGCATGAACCCAAGAAATTATGAGCAGAATAAGACTTTCAATCCAAACATCAAATGCTTGTAACCAACTAATAATTCCATCAATAATCAATTTTATTCCTCTCGATGTTCGTACATCATCACACTATTAGATCTGAGTTACTCTCCTGGGTGTTTACTCAGGATTTCTTCACGTGATGGAAAACTTGCATCATCGATAATGACGATTTCGCCATACCGACCTGCTGAGAGCTCCATTTCGTCACGATACATTTTAACAAAACCATTTTGAACTTCGACTACTGTTCCTTCGTCAATCCGGTCTATATCGTCATTCCACAAAGACAATTTGATGGTTCCCGTTTCGTCCCCTGCTTGTGCGGT
This sequence comes from Candidatus Thorarchaeota archaeon, assembly GCA_048882025.1. Classification (GTDB taxonomy): domain Archaea; phylum Asgardarchaeota; class Hermodarchaeia; order Hermodarchaeales; family Hermodarchaeaceae; genus Hermodarchaeum. Next base: position 2,141 of record JBHLSA010000185.1, read on the forward strand.
TGTTACACGGGCTTTTCCATAACGTGTTTGTACATCTCTTACCGGTTCTAATGACAAAATCCGTAATCGAATGTCAACACGTCGGGATGCTGAAGATAATTCGTGAACTTTCATTATTCTAAAACCCTTCATTGTCAGGAATTTATCATGGATGTAATAATGCACACTTTTAAAACTTGTAGGATAACAGATTTTTACTGATAAGAGGCCAATCTCCAATGCCAGCTGCAGTAAAATCACCAACTACACGATTTCATCAACTCGCAGAAGTATCCGAAGCTATCATGGCAACGAATAAACGACTAGAAAAAATGGATTATGCCGGGGCCTTTTTCAGTAAAATTCACTCTGATGAAAGAGAGGCTGCAGCTCTTTTACTTATTGGCCAAACATTCCCACGGACGAGCCAACGAGCACTAGATCTTCATTGGTCAGCGCTCTATCAGATACTTCAAGAACTTTTCCACCCTCCTCAAGAACTCATTAATGAGTTGTTTGCTAAATCCGGTGATATAGGAGAAGTTGTTTATCAACTTTATATCAGGTCTGGAAAAATCCGTCAAACAACACTTCTCACCACACCTCTACTAATATTGGATGTGCTTTCAACTTTCACTGAAATCGCAGATGTTCAAGGTCCTGGTTCACGAAAGCGGAAAACGGCTCTTCTACGTTCACTCTTTACAAGAGCCACACCCCTTGAAGCAAAATATCTGGCTAAAGCATTGGTCAGTGATCAACGTATTGGGTTCAACGAAGGTATGCTTGAAAGTGCCCTTGCGCGAACCTTAAACCTTCCATTGAATTTGGTACGCCGAGCGAATATGCTCACAGGTAATATCGGCGAAGTTACACGAATAGCTTATTTGATGGGTGCGGAGGGCTTGGAAAAGGTAAAACTGCGACCTTTCACTCCTCTCTTACCGATGCTTGCAGCACAAGCTGAAAATGTTGAAGAAGCCTTAGCTACGCATGAATATTTATCAGCATTTGAAATGAAACTAGATGGGGCTAGAGTACAAATTCATTTACTGCATGAGGGTGGGCAACCACGAATCAAGGTGTTCAGTCGACGATTGACTGATGTCACTCCTAGCCTTCCTGATATTGTAAACCTCGTTATGCAAGAAGTGCAGACCCAAAGTTGTATCCTTGAAGGGGAGGTACTGGCGTTAGATTCGGAGGGGCGTCCTTTTCCATTCCAATATTTAATGCGTCGTTTTCGTCGCCTTAGAAATGTCAAACAGATGGTTGAAAACATCCCATTAACTCTACATCTTTTTGATCTACTAATGGTCAATGGAGAAGTTCTAATTGATACGCCTTATACAATTCGTCGTGAAAAATTAATTGAAATTAGTGGAGCTATTCCCTTAGTTGAGCAATTAGTTTCATCAGAAATATCACAAGTGGAGACTTTTTTTGATAAGGCAATCCAGGCAGGGCATGAAGGACTTATAGCAAAAAGGCTGAATAGTCCTTATCATCCGGGGACAAGAGGAAAAGCATGGCTGAAACTGAAGAAAACAATGGAAACGCTTGATCTAGTGATAATAGCGGCTGAGTGGGGAACTGGGCGGCGCCATAAATGGCTAAGCGATTATCATCTTGCAGCTCAAGATCCGGAGGTCGGAGAGTACCTTATGTTAGGTAAAACTTTCAAGGGGCTCACAGATGCGGAATTCGAGGATATCACTCAACGTTTAATGAAATTAAAAATCAGACAAGTACGCGGGGTAGTGAAAGTTCAACCACAAATCGTTGTCGAAGTGGAGTATGACGAAATTCAACGAAGTCCTACTTATAAATCTGGCATGGCTCTTCGCTTTGCTAGAATCAAACGATTACGATATGATAAAAATCCCGCTGAAGCTGATACGATTCAGCGGGTACAAGCATTATTTGATTCACAATTTTCGAGAAAAGCTTCAACTGATCAAGTCGGTCGAAGTGACTAAGATGTACTATTGTCTTGTTGTGAAGTTACTCTCGAAAATTGTGAATCAAATAATGCTTGTACCCGCTGAATCGTATCAGCTTCAGCGGGATTTTTATCATATCGT
>JBHLSA010000186.1:0-4193 GCA_048882025.1 Candidatus Thorarchaeota archaeon
GGAGAAAGAAGGGAAGAACAAGAAGGACCATTATAACGCCAATAACTAATGTTGCATGAATAACTTGTCGTGGATTTGATGGGCGATTGATAATCGCTTCACCAATAATCGTGCCAATAATTGGGCAAGCGAGCCAAGGAAACAGAGGAGCTTTACCAGTTGCAATAATCGCTGAGAAGTGGTCAAACCATGTTTGGGGAGGAGCATAATGAATATTTCCAACAGTTCCAACAACTGCATCATAATTTAACCATACTCGGAGGAAAGGTGATAGAATTATAATGAGAATGGGTACCAGAATTCGGTATCGTCTTGGAATATATAGCATTAGTTGTGAGAGGATTAGAGAGAGCCCAATTAGTTGTAGAATACTCCAGTCGAGGATCCAAATGGTACCGAACATGACAACAGAAAAGAGATAGCCAAGACCCATGATCATGAAACCCCGAAGAAGAACCATTTGCCAAATTGAACGATTAGAAGAGCCATTTTGCTGTCGGCGTTGATTGAACAAAACTACACTGATGCCCGCTACGATGTAAAAGAGTTGAGCTGGCATAATTCCGAAGAAGAGGATAGCCATGGCAATTGGCGAGTGATATCCACCCCCAACAAAGGTCTGTCCAAAATGATTGATGACCATAAAGAAAAGAGCCACTCCACGAAGCACATCCACAGAATGGATTCGTTCTTGATGTGATACCAGTTGTACAGTCTCCACCATCTTGGACTCATCTCAACATACAATAATACTAACTAAGATGTCTACTCACTTCTTACCTAATATAAGAAATTCTTGGAAACCCTCAAGAAATAGCGAATTTCGCAACTAACGAATCTCATTCCCCCAAACCCTAATGACTGCACAAAAGTGAGACTGAGAACAGGGGAATAGCTTGTTTTTAAAAAAACCTAAACCTCAGTTGAAGGGGTATTCATTCGATGTCAGGACAGGTCTATGCGTTTTCCACTGGTAAATTACGTTAACTGTCTAGCCGCCACCCTTGTTTCCTTTGCTGTGGCATCCCCTATTCCAGCTATTCAGATTCCACAGTTTTAGTTAACTAGTGTAACGACATGTGTTGGGAAATCTTTCCTAGCCCTTTTTGATTTCATTTTATGGCGAAAAGTAGAGCGCTAGTTCACCAAACTCGGATAGATGTCCTCAGCTAATATCTGTGAAACATCAACATAGGTAAAAGGTGCATTACGCTTACTCATGCCATTGATGATTTCAAAACAGAAATGCTGAACACCTGCCTTAACGAACGCTTCGATTTTTCTCTGAACATCTTCAGGGGTTCCAGCCAGCAGAACCGTTTTTAATTGACTTTCTGGAATATCTGCAACTAAAGGAAGAAATTTACTAATATCTAGTTTCGCAACGTCTTCCGCATCATAGGTAAGTAAACTTAATCGTTGCGGATCAAGACCAGAGGCACTATAAATTTCGGCATATTCATCTCTCCAATAACCCATTTGTTGGAGTAACCAGGGACTCAGGGCTAACTCACCACGAAACCTGTTTATATACTGTGATAGTTGAACAGGGTCCTCATGCATGTAAACACGTCCCCAAAAGCCAGGAGTCACTTCTTCAATCTTTCTACCAACCAGTTTCATATGTTGATGGATCTCCCTCAGACCCTTCGTGTAAATTTCAGGTAATCCCGGAAAGGGAAACCACCCATCAGCTAACTCCGCTGTGATACGTCGAGTTAGTGGCCCATTACCTGCCACCCAAATTGGAACAGAAGGTTGTTGAATGGGTTTGGGAGAGAGAATCGCTTGATAGAGCTGAAAGAATCTTCCTTTGTAGCTTATCGGTTCGGACTGAGTCCATAATAACTTTAGAATTTCAATAGTTTCTCGCATACGACTCACTGCGTTTTTTGTAGAAAATCCGTATGCGGTGAGGTTCATTTTCTCCCCTGCACCTATGCCAAGAATAAACTTGCCACCTGTTTGATGATCCAATGAGGTTGCATTTTGAGCTACAATGGCTGGATGAAGGCGAATGCCATCCGTGACAGCTACGCCCAATGTCATTTTTGGTGCAAGCTCAGCAAATCCTCCAAGCATAGTCCATGGTGAGAGGTAATCATCAATTGCAAAGGGAGGTAATCCACGTAAATGATCAGGAACCCAAGCAATAGTCCAATTCTTTTGTGCAACCATCATTGCGACCTTCTTCTTGACCAAGTCCCACGACCGGGAAAAGAAGAGCTGCTGACCAAAACTTACCACAAAATCCACCTAATCTATTCTAATTAGGTGATAGATTCCATCCTAGTTCCTTATATGCATTTTAATCAGGCTTTTACGAAAAGAGGTTTAAGGACTAGTTTCGCTGCTTACGCACTGTCCACACCATAATTAGTAAAGACACAATAACTAGAGCAATAACAATCCACCAAATCCAACCAACCCAGATTAAAATGGGTCCTATCAATACCCAGCCAGCAAAAATGGCTAAATATCCGCTCCCGATCAGAATAATAACGACCATAAAACCTATGCAAGCTAGGTCAACCTTCGCAAGGCCGCCCATCCTGTACACCACTACTATATGCTGTGATTCAATCACTATAAGCTTGACTCTTCCGTTGAATGCCAAACAATACGCACACTTAAATCACTCAACTCGTCAATGAGAGGACAGATTCGAATCCAAAACTTCAAATTTCCTATCAAAAGGTGAACCTCTTGATTAAAACCAAACTCACAGAAATGCTTGGTTGTAAGCATCCTATTATACAGGCCGCCATGGGACCCTTTTACACCACCAAACTCTGTGCAGCAGTCAGCAATGCGGGTGCCTTTGGCATCGTCTCTCACACCAATCTCCGGAACATCGACCCCATTAAAGAAATGGAAAAAAACATTCTCGATGTAGTCGAAAACACAGACAAACCCTTTGGGGTGAACATTCGAACTGCTCGACTCCAAATCGACTACCCTGAACTCATTAAGCTTATCCCGCGTATCCGCAAGGAAAACAAAAAGGTTGGAGAACAACTCCGCCTTGTCATTACATCTGCAGGCGACCCACGTCCTGGTGCGCATCACTTCGCTGAAGTTGACCCCGATTTGAAAGTCTTCCATGTCATCCCTGCCAAATGGCTAGTTGAAAAAGCTCTTAACCCAGCCTGGTTCCAGAAAAAATACCCTGGAACGAAGGGTAAGCTAGATGGAATTGTAGCCACAGGTTACGAAGGCGGTGGCCACAACTCCTATGAAAAAGTAGCAACAACTGTCCTTACTGCGGAAATGGTTAACTTTGCAGGCGACCTTCCAATCGTCTCTTGTGGCGGCTGGTTTGATGGTAAAGGACTTGCCGGAGCTTTAGCCATGGGAGCAGCAGGTATTCAAATGGGCACTCGTTTCATTGCCACAAAAGAATGTGAATTCCACGATGAGTACAAAGCCCTCATTCTTCCAGCCACAGATGAAGATACTGTTGTGACCACAGGTGCCTTTGGCCCCATTCGTTTGCTAAAGAACGTATACTCTAAAGAACATGGAGTCGCTGTTCCCGATCGTGAAGCTCGAATGGCCGAAGAAGCTTCTATGACGGCTGATGATCTACTTGAGGAAATGGAACGCTACGAACTAGTCTATAAGGGCAATGTCCAAAAGGGACCCATCCTTGTTGGTCAGACTGTTGGTGGAATTGATACGATTCCAACTGTCAAAGAAGTAGTCGAAAACATCGTCAATGAAGCAGAAATTCGGCTTAAAGCAGCTGCTAAATTGGTCAGTTAAGAAGACCAAAATTTGCGGGGAGCTAATACTTGGCTCCTCGTTTTATTTTCTTTTTTCAACTCTTTGATCTAATGCTATCATTATTGAACAGAAGGATTAAGTGCCTTTTAGTATAGGAAACCATGGGGTAGCTAGAGTGGCATCTGAAACAATGCTTGCCAATGATATAGTTGCGGAAGAGGTGTTAGGTGTTACGATTACAACCGTTGTTGATAATCAATCTGCACAACCGGGATTAATTGATGTTCATGGATTATCCTTGCACGTGGAAATCCAATTTCCAGGACGCACTGAGGCACTCCTTATGGATACAAGCGGGAGCGCACAAGTCTTTCGGCACAATGTTCAAGTGCTGGGAATCGATTTTTCGAATCTCCGTACAATCATAATTACTCATTTTCATTACGACCACTTTGGAGCCTTAGAAC
>JBHLSA010000187.1:0-4175 GCA_048882025.1 Candidatus Thorarchaeota archaeon
ATCATTTCGTGAAGGTCGAAATATCTTCTTATCACCAATGGAGCGTTCAGGGAAATTAGAGGTCGTTCCCGTCTCTTATTCAATCGGACGCAACAGCATTACTTCTGAGCATACAAAAGGAGAGCGAGTTGTGCTACTATCAGGAGCTAATAGTGGTGGTAAAAGTTGTTTACTCCAAAATATTGCCCAAATAGCCATCCTTGCACAAATGGGAATGCTCGTTCCAGCAAAACAAGCAGAAGTGGGTATCTTCGATGAGCTTTATTATTACGCCAAAGCAACGGGCATGTTATCTGCAGGCGCATTTGAATCTTCATTGACTAATCTAGCGAATATTGTGCTTAGTGATGCCTCGAAGTTGGCATGCTTTGATGAATGGGAAGCAAGCACAGAACCAGGTGCTGCTGCCAAAGTGGTCGCGGCGGTTCTTGAGCTTTTTTCCGAGAACCCTAACTCCTGCGTTATCTTTGTGTCACACCTCGCTGAGGATATCACCAAACTCACCCGTACTCCAATTCGAGTCGACGGTATCGAGGCAACGGGATTAGATTCGCAACTCAATCTAATCGTTACTCGTTCACCCCAATTTGGGAAAATTGCGAAATCGACCCCTGAACTTATCGTAGAACGGCTTTATCGTTCCTCTCGGGATCGAAAACAAGAAGTCTTTAAGCGTATTTTAGAACTTGTCCGAGGTCAAGAGGTTAGTAATTAAGAGCTTTTACTCGGTTGACTCCGTCAAATTTGTTAACCAACGCCACGATTGTTTCTGGTACTAAGATTTTCCAATCCTCACCAGTAATCATCCTACGGCGAATTTCCTTTCCTTGGTACTTGTCTTTTTTATACAAAGAAATGCGTTTTACAGAAATTCCATGCTTTGAAAATAATTTTTCACTAGTATCTGAACCCGTATAGACAGTTCCAAAGGGTGGAACATAGGATCTAACATGGTCCACCCATTTTGGATAGTTATCGATATCAGGCACTGGGATAATGAGGAATCGAGAACATGGTATATGCAATTCATCAAGAGCGCTTTGCATCATCAGAAGGCGCTCACTTGTGGTGAATGGATTTTCTGGCGTGAAACCCGCTTGCGCGCTTCCGATTACGATGAAGACTTTTTCTTCTTTTCCAAAGACCTCTTTCAACGCATGGACATGACCTTTATGAAGTGGTTGAAATCTTCCTAGAAAGAGGCCTGGATTTTTCATAGTTCACCAGCTTTCTTAAAGGAGTATAGCCGTTTCATTAACTCTTCCATCTACATTAATCGGAACTCCCTCAGCCCGTAGAATTCTTGCCTTTTCTATTGCGCCTTCGGTAGTTCCTCCCAGTTTACCAAGCCGTCCATCAGAATGAATTACTCTATGGCAGGGTACTGCCCAGGGAACAGGGTTACTTCGCATAACTGAACCAACACCGCGAGGCGATGAATTGGTTCTTTTTGCAAGACCTCCATACGAAATAACACTCCCTTTGGGTACTTGCATCAATTGATGGGAAATTTCAATACGAGCCGTGGACCAATGTCGTTGTGAAATCTCTTCAGGAATGAATGGACGGCCCGTTCCTTGAATTAACTGAGCAAGCCTTTGAGTTACTTTAGTAAGATGAGGCGAGTGCAGTGTTTCATTTAGCTCTGTTTCTCGGCTCAACCGATGTAAAACGGTCCTGAGGTTTATTGTCGCTTCTTGGCGTGTTGTGTTTGATGTGCAAGCAACTAATTTATTGTCCTTATCTTCCAAGGCTACTGCTAGCCACAGGTTTGGCTCTACTTTAACTGTGTCCGTGTAAATTATTGTCATAGTGTAAGCACTTTAATTACACTTGTATAAAGCAATTTCAGTGAAGGAAAATGGTAGTCACTATTGATGGTTCTGTACTTGAAGGTGGAGGACAGATCCTTCGATCCGCAATTGCCTTTGCTGGAGTCTTAGGTACAGGAGTGGTAGTAACAAAAATCCGGGCAAAACGAACGACTTCAGGTCTTCGTCCTCAGCACCTTCATGGTATTTTGGCTATGAAGCAGTTAACTGACGCCGTCGTGAAAGGTACACATGTAGGATCAGAACGAGTTGAGTTTATACCTCAAAACCGTCGAGGTGGAAATATTACAGTAGATGTTGGCACAGCTGGAGCGATTACCTTGATTTTACAAGTTGTAATGGTTATCGCACCCTTTTGTGACCAACCAGTAGTCGCTAAACTTGTGGGGGGTACAAATGTTGCCTGGAGTCCACCGATTGATTATCTGCAACATGTCTTATTACCGCGTTTACATCAAATGGGTTATTCAGGTACTTTAGAACTTGTGAAGCGTGGTTATTATCCACGCGGGGGTGGTCGGGTGAACGCGGTGTTAAATCCAGTACTCCAGCTAACAGGGCTCCAGCTTTCCGAAGCTCAAGATAAGCCTACGATTTCTGGAATCTCATACTGCGGGTCACTACCTCGGCATGTAGCTGAAAGACAAGCTCACGCTGCAACTAGCAAGTTATCTCAAACAGGGGTTCTCGTGGAGAATATTGCCATAGAAGCAGTCAAAGACACTCTTTCACCTGGAAGTGGCGTCTCTTTATGGACTGAAAATGATAAAAATCGCCTTATAGGGTCTGATGGGCTAGGTCGTCGAGGGTTAAAAGCAGAAAAGGTAGGAGAACAAGTGGCATCCAGCTTTCTTCAAGAACTTACGACAAAGGCTCCTGTCGATTTACACCAAGCAGATATGTTGGTTCCTTACATGGCTCTCGCGAAAGGGACTTCCTTCATACCTGTTTCGGAACTTACTCTACATACCGTCACTAATATACATGTAGTGGAACAACTCGTTGATACTAAATTTGAAGTGAAAGGGAAAATTGGTTCTCCCGCATTAATTACCGTCAGGGGGATCGGTCTAACCGGAGACGCAGCTTCTCTTGGATCTTCACCGAATCAGTAATAATCTCATGAAAAAAAGTTACAAGGTTCTCACCGGTCAGAGTACTAATTACAGGGATTTTTGCTCTGCTAGTTAACGAGCGTGCCCTTTGTATCTCCTCTTCAGATGCAATATCACTCTTATTTATCACCGGGATGATTTCAATTCCTTCAAAAGCTTGGACAATTTCTTGAAATAGTGTGACTTGGTTTGAAACCTCATATCCACAGGTAAGTGTTGGGTCAATGAGAAACACAATGACATCTGCCAGATACTGGATGGCGGCTATTGCCCTTCGCTCAATGATGTTTCTCTCCTTCATAGGCCGGTCTAAAAGTCCGGGAACATCCAAAATCTGCCCCTCACTAGAGTTCAAGGTCAGATGACCAACGCTGATGGTTTTCGTTGTGAATGGGTACTCTGCAATTTTAGGAGTAGCAGATGAAAGGAAGGAAACAAGTGAACTTTTTCCAACATTTGGAAATCCTGCGATGACGATAACGGGCAATTCAAGATCTATCGAAGGAAAGCGCCGATATTCTTTTGCTGCTTGCTGAATAATGCTCAAGCGTGGTTTAATTCTGTTGATAACAGAAGAAATCCGTCCATATGCAGAGATTCTGATTCGGCGTGCATCTTCAGGACTTTGTACGCGCTTTAACTTTTGAATATTTTCACGCACTATCTGCTTGATAATGCGAACAGCAGATGTAACTGATGCGAGAGCTTGACGAAGGTTGTCAATTGGTACAGTCGTGTCTGCAAGCGTCCGGTAAAATGGGTGAATCTCATCGAAATTCGGGAAACGCTTTACGACTTCTTGAAGACGATCTGTGAGGATATCTTCAACCTTACTCAGTTTTGCTATCTCTTTTGTTCGGATGCGGATATGGGCTGGTTTTTTTGATTTTGGCAAGGTGAGTTTCGATGCGCGTGCAAAAGCGATGTCCAATAACTCGCTACTACGAGGGATATACTTCAAATCAGTAAATGGATTCACGGAATGACACAGCTCAAACAAGAAGCAAGTTGAAAAGGTTTAATAACGCTTCCCTACGATAGCTCAGGCAGGTTATCAATAATGAGTGGTCAATCAGATCTAACACCCTTCTTTGGAGCTGCCACAGTAGGTATTACTTTTAGCAACGGTGTTGTCATTGGAGCTGAAAAACGCATTCTTTGGGGATACACCGTCGTTAGTAAGACAGGAAAAAAAATCTTCCCGGTTACTGATAACATCATCCTCGGT
>JBHLSA010000188.1:0-4168 GCA_048882025.1 Candidatus Thorarchaeota archaeon
ATAAAAAAAACGTTTGCGTATGACGAAAACTTCGGGAAAACCAATTGTAAAATTATCCATTAAGGCGTTCTCCGCCTTGGTCTTTGGTACCTTAACCTTGGATGAATTAGAATTTCAAGGGGAAATCAATATCTCGGAATCTTGGGCTCGTCACGCCCTTAAGCGATGGTTTCCAAAGCTTGCTCTTTACAATGTGGTGTACTTCTAAATACTGATTTCCATGCGAGGTTTTATAGGGAGAACTCTCTTTGAATACATTCCCAACAATTCTTGTTACTTTTAACTGGTGTAATCAATGAGCTTCGAACTTCCCTTTGAAAAAATTCAATCAGCTATTCAAGAACATCTCAACATGGAAGCTGACCCTGTTGTCAGAACCATCAAGTTGGAATTCAAGGGTAGCATCTACGAAGATATACCCTTCGGTGACATGTTAGAAGATGAAGAGGGTTTGAAACGTATGGCGAAGAATTTCATGGATGAAGATATCGAATACACGGCTAATCCATTAACTGAAGGTAAAGGCGTTATGCTACAATTTAAGACAGATGAGGATTATCAGAAAATGTATGACTTCCTCACAGGTATCATCTATGGCGATCTACTCAAAGAGCTGATGGAAAAGATCATGAAATCCATGTTCGATGCATTTGATAGCAACCGTTCACAGTTTGATAATTCCACATAATCTCATTTTTTTCTAAAAATCTAAAATTCGCTGAATTCACTTAACTTCAAGTGGAGAAAGGAGCGTACTTGACACTGGGTATTATGGCGGATTAGGCACCTCCATAAAATAAAGGACACAATTGGAGGGGAGAGGGAATGGTTTTCTAGGGGGGAGGGAAGTGCCAAAATCTTTCGCCAAACCCAGTATTCCCATCTATTCCGCTTCTTTGTGTTATTTAAAATCTTCCATTTCTGAACTCCCGTAAAACTAATTTTCATTCACTGAATTTAACGACTGCTTCGGAAAAATATCTTCATTGAATGTTTAACGCTGGAGGGGTAGATAGTTTAGGGTGTTGTTGATAGTAATCATAGATGATTCTTAAAATATCTGCGGCTTCGTTTATGCTAGAGAAGACAGGCAGGTTGCCCGCTCGAAACTGATTACGGGTTGCAAGATTTTCTAAAGGATAACCAATAGCAGGAACAGCGACCATAAAGGGCTTATGGAGCGTCTTGACACAGTAGGTACCTGCTTCGATCACCATATCCCAGTAAGTAGCTGCGAGTTCCTTCAAGTTCATGTGCTCCGCCATAAAATTGACATAGTGGGGAGCTGCCTCAATAATGAGTGCGTCGATTTTTTTATCTTCAGCCACATGTCGGATAGTCTCGACAGTGATGTCGGGATAAAAGTAGCTGGAAGCCATGTCGATGGGATTTTTAATATTCGTACCTACAGCGTTGACGATTTTTGATAGAGCTCGGATAGTGTTAGATGATAAGCGGGGAATTTCGAAGCCTAGGTGGGCGAGGGCATCGGTACCTGCAACACCAGCACCACCACTTATGGCAATAAGCGCCACACGTTTACCAGGTGGTGGAGGGCAGCGGATAAAAGTAACCGTGGTATTGATAAGCTGTTCAAAACTGTTAATCGCCACAGCCCCGGATTGACGGAGAAGGGCGTTCCAAATGTCTGCTGATCCAGCAAGTGCCGCGCTGTGGCTTGATACGGCTTTCTTCCCTGCCTCGGTGATTCCGGTTTTCCAGACGATTATAGGTTTATCACTGGCACAAGCGGTAATGGCTTGTCGAAGTTTTGGACCGTTTCGCACCCCTTCAATGTACATACCAATAACCTGTGTGTCAGGGTCTTGGTGAAGGTATTCAACCAGTTCCCAACTGCTGATATCGCCTTCATTGCCATAACTGAAGGCTTTACTGCAACCAACTTTAGTTTCGGCAAGAGCTAAGTAAAAATCAATGGCTTTGCCGCCGGATTGGGAAATGAATCCGATTGGTCCAGGGTTAGGTTTTAGATCTGGACGAAAAGCGAAGTGCGACTCTGGGCAAGTAAGGCCAATACAGTTGGGACCAAATGCTCGCATCGGACTTGCTCGAATTTTATCAATGATTTCCCGTTCACGTTGTCGCCCCTCTTCGGTGCCTAACTCACTAAACCCGCTTGTGAAGATGGTAATGCATTTTACGCCTTTGGCAATGCACTCATCAAGAACTTGAGAAACTCGATCAGCAGGAACGCGGAGTACTGCATAATCAACAGGATCAGGAACATCGCTAAGGGTTTTGTAGAATTTTAATCCAAATGCCTCATCAACTTTGGGATTTACTGGATAGATTTTTCCAGGGAATCCAAAATTGAGGAAGGATTGCAACCAGTAGAAGTTGGCTGATTTACTAGTTCCGATAAGCGCAACTGATTTGGAATGGATGAAGTCTTCGAATTGCTGAAAGGTCTTTGCGTCCATGGCAATCCCAGTTATTTCATAACCTTGACTCTTCGAATGGCTTAGAGATTCTACTATTTTATGCTTCGGGCGATTCGATTTCGAAGACCTTTACTTAGATTTCATAGGTTTTTCCGACATAAAATATTGCGGGAGTGCCCGAACAATTGCTTGCATGAGTAGAATGCCAATTGCACAAAGAATGCCAGTGCTTGTCATAATGGATACAACCCACAACCAAAAGGTTTCAAGAGGGGCAAACCAAATGACCATCATTGCTGGTATACCTAAACCAATGATTAGTGTTGGATATATCCAAGCTAGAATCCAATGGGGACAGGTTTTTCGATTCGCTACAAGAAGTCCGGCTAGTAAATTCAAAAGACTCCCTACAATAATATCTATGGGTCCATAGAAACTCAGGAAATTTGCTATTGCGCCTCCAATGAAGAGTGCTAAAGCCATCGGCCACCCAAGTAAATAAGGAAATGGGAGTAACACATCAGATATTCGAAATTGAAATAGACCATAGGCAATAGGGGTAATAGCCCATGTCAGCACAGCGTACAGAGCTGACATTATTACTAAAAGAGAGATTTGCTGAATGTAGTTAAATTTTGGCTGTTGCATTTTATATTGACCTCGCGCCCGGGATTTATTTTCATGAGCGGAGCACGGAACGAGGATCCCACCCGCTCAGACGAGCATCGCCAAGATTTCCCACCTTATAATTGCTTTGCCTGCCATCCAGCAGCCTAAAAAGGGTGAAGTGTAGGGTACGAGGATTATCAATAAAGGACTCTTCTCTGTTTCCCAACATGGAAAGCATTGATGAGCCACTCCAAACACTCAACAGTTGGGTGGATAGCATAATGCCGGTTCACATCGAGGACAATCTCTTTTTTAAAGATGAAAACATCATCCTTAACCCAGATGATGCATGGTATATTGACCATCTCAAACCATACTATCTCCAAACAATGGACGGTCAATACTTATTTGGCAATACTCAACCAGGGCGGCGACCTGATCGAGCTTTCTATGTGATACCAGAAGGATACAAGCTTGGTAAAGGACAGAGAAGTTTTGATCGTGAGATTGGATTGAAGCTTTTCGATGTTGTGTTACGTTATTTGAAAAAAGCTAAAGTCATTGTGCAAGATGGTATTCAAGGTGAAGCCAATTATAAGACTGGGCTTCGAATTGTGCTTAGTGTCGAAAATCCTCATACTGCTTACATAACTTGGTTTGGACGCCAAATGATCTTTCCTCCTGAGGAGAAAATGGATATTCACTGTTGGAATTATGTCGTGCAGGAACGTCTTCCAGCTGCTGTCATTGAAGAGATCCAAGGGTTTTGGCCTGAATTTAATCCTGATGAGCCGCTAACGCTGTATGACCTCACCCGAATGGCTGAGGATCACCGTCGAGTGATGAGTCTTCGGGTCGATTATTTTGGAGGTGCGTTCAAGAAACCAAACCTCACATTGGTGTGGAACCGGGGCGAAGCTGATGGGTTGATCTCATATCATGCTGGTTGTACGAATAGTCGGGTTCTAAAAGGACTTTCAGGAACGGGAAAGACCACGCTTACTGTTGGGTCTCAACTTGAACAGGATGATGCTATACTTGGGCTTCTCAAATATGGGGCAAATAACCAGATTGAGCAAATCCAATTGATTGGTCTAGAAGCTGCATCGTATGCGAAAAGTGAAGGACTCGTTCCTTCTAGCCCAGAATGGCCTGGG
>JBHLSA010000189.1:0-4129 GCA_048882025.1 Candidatus Thorarchaeota archaeon
AAGCCTTTTAATGCTTGTATGAAGTTCAAGTCGAAAGGGGAGCAGCCTGCTATGCAAAAATCTGCTCTATAGGGCAGTTTTATTTCTGAAGCCTTTAATGCTAAATTTGTTCCTTCTCTATGTGCTTTAATCCAATCTCCGCAATACAGGCCAATTATTTCTCGTTTGTAGTTCAGTACTGCATTTACAAGAAAATCAATACCAATTTTTCGAGTCGTTTCTTCGATTAATAAGGTCATGGTAATGGTAGATAATAATGGAGACGAAAATTACCAACCATGCTTTGTCCCACTCACAGGAGGCATTCCTAAGCCAATTTTTGGCGATCGTTACGAAGGGCAACAACTGCTTTGTTTTGAATTCGATGAGAAGAAAGCAATTGCCTATTTCACAATTGATGACCGAAAAACACCTAACCAAGAAACAATTCAAGTGGATCTCAAAACCTTAAAGACTAAATCCTTGGGCAAAAGCATCTATGGTAACTACTGTATCGGTTTCAATGAGGAACACGACACCAAGTTACTTGCCGATACTTACACTGCGAATGATGATGTTCTATATATCTGGAAAAAAGGCGCCAAAGAGCGAACTTTACTTTTTGGAACACCTTTAGATGTTCGTGAACAAGGAAAAGAATACCCTTTGTTAGGCCTTGGAAGATGCCATTTCATCAATAATAACCAAGGACTAATTTTTCGGACAACTATCCATAATGATAGAGGTGGTGTTGGATATCTCAATTTATCCAATCCAAATCAAATTCATCCTGTAAAAGTTACCAATGAGCAACATACAGGACAGGGTGAACTTGATTGGGTTCGACACATTCACGGTAACATCTACTTAGTAGGATACAACATTGATGGATGCAGTTGGGTCTATCAAGCATTATTAGACGATAAACGGGATCCTCCAACACTCAAACTTACTTATCCTGTCATTGGAAAAGCCCCACTTAATGGTGGTGTGGAATTAGGTGTTCATGCAGACTTTGATGATTCTAAAACGCCAATTAAAATTGAATACGTCACAGCGTTTACTACTGCTACCTCTCCATCGCAATTATATCTAATTGACCCAGATTCAAAAACAAAGCCTTACAAGCCTTTATCCAGCGAGCGAATTTTAGGTATTGATCAAAAGAATCTTGCCCCCGGGGAAGATGCGAGTTTCACTAGTTTTGATGGATTACCCATTTCTGCACGATTATATCTCCCTTCAAAAAACCTAGGATACAAAGAGCCTTACCCATTAATCTTATATGTGCATGGAGGACCCCAAGGCCAAGAGCGCCCTGACTTTACTTGGTTCTCGATGCCATTGATTCAGTATTTCACTTTGAATGGATTTGCTGTGTTTGTACCTAACGTTCGAGGTAGCACTGGATATGGTCAAGCATATATGAAAAAAGTGGATCATGATTGGGGTGGAGATGATGCCAAGGATCACATATCAGGTCTGAAATACTTGGAAACGGATTCTCGTATCGATTCTACTCGACGAGCAATAGTTGGACGCAGTTATGGTGGCTATATGACTCTGTGGCTCTCTGCTAACTACCCTGATTACTGGAAGGCTTCTTGTGACATGTTTGGACCGTATAATCTATTTACGTTCCTTGAACGTCTACCAGAAACCTGGCAAACTTACTTTCACCAATCATTAGGCCATCCTGAAAGAAATAAGGATCTCCTTAAGGAACGTTCACCAGCTACCCATTTTCATCGAGTCAAAGCACCCATGCTGATCATTCAGGGCCGCAATGATCCACGCGTTATTGAAGCGGAATCAGCCGATGTCGTGAAGCAATTGAAAAAACAAGGTGTAGAGGTTGAGTACTTGGTGTTTGATGACGAAGGGCATGGCTTCGGGAAGATTACTAATCTAATGAAAGCGTATAGAGCAATTGTGGCTTTCTTTAAGAAGCATTTGATGCCATGAGTGACAAATCAACCGTATCAACTGGCTAGAAATATTCGACAAATAACGATATTTTTGCTGACGCAACGGCAAAGCTTAAAACCAAATTATGCTCAGCACGAAATACAGGCAGGTATCTATTGTAATCTTTTCCCAGGTATTGCACCAATTCTCTAAAATCAACTATTAAACATTGGAGTCAGCTTCCCATGCTTCATCTGGACCCACTGAATATACTAATTGCTCTTGCTATGCTCACAGTTTTATCCATCATAGCATACAAGGGAAAAGTTGTTACCAAATCTGGGCTTTTTGCGGCGTTCGCCTTAGGTTTGGCAATATGGCTGCTGGCTTCGTGGGCTTGGTTTTTTATCGTGCTTGTGTTTTTTGTAGTTACGGCACAATTTACTCATTACAAGTACAAGATTAAACGAGAACATGGTGCAGCACAAGAAAAGGGTGGGGCTCGGGATTGGTCCCATGTCTTGGCCAATGGTGGATTACCTCTAGCCATTATCATTGTTGGAGTGTTGACTGTTATGCTGTTCGGTCAGATTAACGCCTTTGGTCGACTTGACGTTGGATTAGGCTTTATTGTAATTCCAGCATCGTTAGTGATAGCGGTGGCTTTTGCAGCGTTCTTGGGTGCATTGGCTACAGCGACCGCAGATACTTTAGCCACAGAAATCGGTTTATTGAACCCATTTCCGCCACGGCTTATCACGAATTTACGTAAAGTTGTTCTGCCTGGCACTTCTGGTGGTATTTCAGTTGCTGGCGAATTAGCAACGGTGTTAGGCACATTACTAATTGGCGGGATTGCAGCAATATTATCTGCCCCCTTCTGGATAAACCTGTTTGGTGCAACTCTAATGCCGGAACTCATTGGCTTTGCTCCGACGACCATGATCATTGTTGCTATGGTTGGTGGAATTTTCGGATGCACGGTTGATAGTCTGCTGGGAGCAACGATTCAAGGTATGTGGAGTTGTAAGCTTTGTGGGAAACAAACGGAGAAGAAATCACATTGTGGTGAATCTGCACAATATTTGCGTGGGAACCACCATCTAGATAACCACATGGTTAATCTTGTTTCCTGTCTTGTGGGGGCCTTTGTTGCAATTGGGTTCTATCTATTACTTCTTGGCGTTGGTTTTGCCTAGCGAAGTAGCCAGTAATTGCAGAAAATTAAAGTTAATAATGAACACGTATTTAATTGAAATGATAGAGTACGGTTTTCTTTTCATCCTAATACTTAAAGAAAAATATGGCAACTATGCAAGCCGAATATGATCAGAATCTTCAAGTTTGAGTTTTCCAATACGAGCAGCCGTAATGAGAACCTGTTCTAATTCCTTTAAATCAACATCCAGGGTGAAATGCTGTTTTAACCCAGCAATTAAGTCCTCCTTGCTAAGGATACGATTCTTATCGCCATCGAAGAGTTTTATGGTGAGGTTTCGAAGATCTTCAAAACGATTCCAGAACCAAATGAACCAGACCCATTCACTTTCCTTTTTGGAGTAGTAATCAGGTTTAATTTCGGAGACAGTAAGGTAAAGCATGACCGCAAGTTTTGTTTCTTTCGCACCAAGGTCTTTGACATATTTGAGGGTTTGTACAGCTGACCGTCCTGTATCAACAATATCATCAATCACAAGAATGCGCTTTCCTTTTACTGGGAGAGGAGATCGTACCGGAATTACAGCATCTTCCTGATGTTCAGCAGTGGTATCAAGCCAATGTTCAACTTTGAGAGCGTAAAGATTTGAGTTGCCCATGAAGTCGGACATGAGACGACCTGGTACAAAACCGCTTCGCGCTATTGCTACAAGTAAGTCAGGTTTATAACCCGATTCTGTGACCTTGAAGGCTAGCTTCTTGGACATATCATAGATTTCTTGGAAGTCAACAAATTGACATTTAATTGGCTCAACCATGAGACACAGCTCCAAATTAGCACGCACGAGCCCCCAAAGGAAGCACTTGCATAAAAGTGTCTAGTTTCACTATTTGTCACATCTTTAACTTTTTGAAAAGCGTTTAATTACTCGTAACGCGCGGAGAGTAATCCATTTTGAAGGCTTGCCCTTCTGTTCAATGTCATGCCAGAATTTACCGTTGAAACTATGTTTGAGTAACCATTTTCCATCAGTTTGTTGGTTTTGAAGAACGATATCTAGAGCATCTTGCATGCAAGAATCTC
>JBHLSA010000190.1:0-4125 GCA_048882025.1 Candidatus Thorarchaeota archaeon
GAACCGCCCAATCCAGAATTGCGGATCCAAGGGCACCGCTTTGTGAAATGAAGGCGACATTACCAGATTTCGGCATTGTTTCAGCAAAAGTGCCATTCAAGTTGTTACTGGGGCGGATAATTCCGAAGCAATTTGGACCTATGATGCGAAGGTTGTATTGTTTTTGAAGTGCAATAAGCTTCTTTTCAAGCGCACGGCCTTTTTCGCCAATTTCCTTGAATCCTGCGGAGATTATTATGATACCTAAAATTCCTGCTTTGCCGCATTCTTCTACAATATCTGGCACTGTTTTCGCAGGAGTGGCAATAATCGCTAAATCAACGGGTTCAGGAAGGTCATCAACCTTGGGATATGCTTTCATTCCCAAGATTTCTTTCCGTTTAATATTAACGGGGAAAACTTTCCCTTTGAAACCAGTTTGAGTTAGATTGACCATTAGTATTCGGCCAACGGACCCTTCATCTTCGCTGGCTCCAACTACTGCGATGCTACGGGGATTGAAGATGCGGTCCAGGTTGAAGGTTACCACGATTGTTTCCTCCAAGTTTCAGTGATGTATTTAAACAAACTTTTGGGATATGTATTTTTCCTCATTTGTACATACAGTCTTGGTCAAGGGGTATCTTGAGGAGTACCTGACTAGGTCGCTGTCTTTGCCAAAAATTCCTCAAGAAACACAGCATATTCGCAGGGGTGTGTGCCATTCTGTATAAGCGATTTGAGGATTTTAATTCGTCCTTTCCCCGTCTTTGTAACACGTGAGAGAATATATTCAATAGCTTTCTTTCGAAATGTACAGAGCCATGTTTTTTGATCATTGCTGACTAATTTGTAGAATGGGCAGGAACGATACTTAAGAGTAAACCCACCTTCAAAATACTCAATTTCTACTTGAATGCCCAATTCTCGATACATTTCCAGTAATCTATCACCGAGTTCCTGAATCGTCCAAGGGTAATCCAGAGGATACAATTCATCTAAAGTTGGTTTGACTTGGGTTAAGGCATCTTTCACGGAATCAGCGGCAATGGCATCACTTACCATTTGAACGACCTTGCTACGATGTAGTGGTCCCAGGAGAGGTTTACCAACCTTCTTCATGCTCACGTTTAGTAGATTCTGAAATGTTGTTACTTTTACTTCATAACCTAATGCTTCAAGGATTGATTCAATTAGAATTTGCTGAGTAGTTATAGTAATTGGTTCCATTTGCTTGAAAACGATTGAGAAATTTGATTCATCAATGAAGCGAAATTCCGAAGTCGGATTTGTGTGATGAATATTTTTCTCAATGAAACTACGAATTAATCGATATTCTTTTTCTTCATCATCTTTTGCTAGCATTTTGATAGCATTTGCAATCCTAAATCCCGTGCTTCTGTATATCTCCTCATATCGCTTACGATCACTATCATAAACCTTAGTTGCTAAAGTTTCAATTACTTCGCGTGGAACAGCTAGCGAGTCAAGAAATTGTTCATTAATTACACGGAATAAATTTAGTTCTACTAGTTCTCCTAAAACGTCTTGGGTTCCTTCTCCTACGAACTCGACTACAATTGTACCATTGTCATATTCTGTTACATAACGAAGAAGTTTCCACCCCTTTGTTGCAAGAATTAAGGCAAATGTAACAGTAGCTATGCTTGCCATTGAAGGTGAAGTAGCTTGAAAATTAATCCGATAACGGTCTTCAGTTTCTTGCTTTGTGTTATATTGAGTAATCCAATTCATGCTTTGCCCAACTCTAAAAAGCTCAACCAGAAATTCATGCGGATCTTCCGGAAAATCATAAGGTTTGATAAATAGCCGAATATCTTCAATAACCGTGCCTAAATCTGCTATAGACCCTCCTAAGTTATTTTCAGCCCATTTTAAAAATGCAGGGCCAACTAAAGCTAATTTTTCTTTGAAGAGTTCTGGTTTAATTTTTTTGAATTTTTCTTCAAGGTTATTGAAAATAAGGTGCATTGGGTCTGTTCTGCGAACGGTGGCTAAATCTTTTCGAAGCATCTTGACAATGATTTCTTTTCGCATAATCCGAATATCAAAAAAGATGCCAATCCCTTCAAGAATTAGAGCAAGATGAAATGCTACCAATTCGGGAATTCGGATAAACACATTAGGTCGAAGTACAACAGTGTTATCACTATCTCGATGTGATGTTACATCATACAAATGGGTTATGTCATTGATTTGATTAATTGTAGAGAGGAATTCTGCGAAATTTGTTGGCGCTTTCCAACTAATTGAACTCTGAATGAGTTCTATAGTAGCTTGAATCTCTTGTTTTTGTCGCTTTAGGAAATTATCTATCGTTTGATCCGCCAACGCAATCCTAAGAAGCTCATCAAGCAGTTCCTTTCGAATCGACACCAATTCTAGACTTTCTCGTAATTTTGCTTGTTCTTCGGATAATGCTTTTATGGCACAATCATCACAGGAACCCACTTTTTCAACACGCAATAAGGTTTCAAGTGCTTTCTCAAGTACCCGACTTTTTGTGCCATAGGTTCCTGCAAGTTTGTTTAGGGTGTCCCCAGCTTTCTTGGGGATTGTAGTGTGAATATGTACAGACATACTTTTCCCTTAAATTAAAAACGATGTACAATAATTTATTAATGTTGTACATTTTGTACACTGAAACGCATTAAAAATAAGAAAAACAGGCAGCTTCAGACTGCCTGGGGAAGATGCGCTTCTATTATTCCTTAAGAACAATAGGTTTACTGAAGAGTGATCTTTTTCGAGTTCGGATTGCGTAACCAATACGGCCTACTGCCAGCATATATGCGCCTATACGCATTGGGACATTGTGTTCTTTGGAAATTGCCAAGACATCTCGGAATGCAGTTTGCATGGTGTTCTTGAGTTTATTTCGAACTTCCTCTACTGTCCAGAAATAATTCATTTGATTTTGAACCATTTCGAAATAGCTGACTGTGACACCACCAGCATTGGCTAGTATGTCGGGGATGAGAAAGATATTTCGTTCATGTAAGATTTCATCGGCTTCGGGGGTGGTGGGGCCATTTGCTCCTTCTGCAATAATTTTGGCTTTAATCCGTGGAGCATTTTCTGCGGTAATGACATTTTCTAATGCTGCAGGAACGAGTAAGTCGCAATCGAGTTCAAGAAGATCCTTATTGCTTATGGGATGTGAGCCTGGATAACCAATCACAGACCGCGTATTTTTCTTATGCTCCGCTAACTTCAATGGGTCAATCCCATCTGGGTTAAAGATTCCGCCCTTTGAATCAGAAGCAGCAATGATTTTGCACCCAAGTTCGTGAAGAAGTCTGGCTGCATGGAATCCAACGTTTCCAAAACCTTGAACAGCCACACGTGCATCCTTTATTGGAATTCCTAAATGTTCCATGGCGTCTATGACGGTATAGACGAGTCCACGGGATGTAGCTTCATCACGCCCTTGAGAACCACCTACTCCTATCGGTTTTCCTGTAACGACACCTGGGCAATAGATTCCTATTTGTTCACTGTACTCATCCATGATCCAAGCCATCGTTTGGGAATCAGTATAGACATCTGGTGCGGGAATATCGGTTTGAGGACCGATGAATTTGACTAATTCCCGAGTATAACCGCGTGTTAGGTGTTCAAGTTCTGTTAATGACATGTCTTTGGGGTTACACCGTATCCCGCCTTTACCGCCACCCAATGGCAGACCCACGACTGCTGTTTTGAACGTCATCCAAGCCGATAATGCAACGACTTCGTCGATTGTGACATCCGGGTGGTAACGAATTCCACCCTTAGTTGGACCTAATGCATCGTTATATTGCGCGCGATATCCTGTGAAGACACGGACGCTTCCATCGTCCATATGTACAGGAATACTGACGGTGAGTATACGTTGAGGATAACGTAGAACTTCATGGATGGCTGGGTCTAATCCCAATTTTTCGGCGGCGAGATCCAGTTGTTGTAGGACGGCTTCATAAGGATTTGGTGTGGGCGTAACTAGTTTCAGAGTTTCAATTTGGACGGCAGTAGCATCCTTTAGAGTCTCAATTATGTGCTCATAACCACTTCGAGCGGTCCCTATGTCTCCTCCGTGCTTCCAATGATAAAAATCAATCAAAGCCTCGCAGCGGTCTGTAATTG
>JBHLSA010000191.1:0-4084 GCA_048882025.1 Candidatus Thorarchaeota archaeon
ATTATTGAGAAGAGAAAAAAGTTTTACACGGGAATAACCACCGATCTCGAAAATCGCTTACACCAGCATGGTAATCCCCAATTGCTTTATAAAGAGACTTTTCAAAATAAACATCAAGCTGCGCGAAGGTTTTTGTCATTCTGAGCGCAACGAAGTGAAGCGAAGAATCTCAATTTTGTTTAGCCCCCAAATTTATTTGGGAGTTGCTTTCTCAAGAGCAAAGAAACAAGACTTAATAAAAGGATTCACTAAGTGAGTTTACACTGAGCTTGATATTTCACCTTTAGTGAAAACCAAGCGAAGTGAGACCTGCTTTCAAAGCCTCTAATTTTTAGCTTTCCGCAGGTCTCGAACAATACAACAACGTTGATATTTTGTCTCCGGCATGTTTTTATCCCTTACCCTTGCGATGATGTGATTTTTTGATTTTCTTTAGTTTCGGTAACTTCTTTGCTTTGAGCTTCATTCCAAATCGAAAAGTAACGAATCGTCCTGATTGACTTCAAAATTATCTGGTTCTTTGTGAAAAGAAATACCGAAATGCTTATCAAGTTCACGTAGTTTTCTTTTGGGCACGATTGCTCGCATCTTAGGCAATCGAAGATGTGTGCGAGCCAATTTTTGGTGATGGTGGCGATTCTCAATACAACGCCATGCAGGCTTGCCACCCCATTCGCCATATTCTACTTCACCGCCACAGTGAGAACATGTAATAATTCCGTCTTGAAGTGGTGGTTGATCGATACTTCGGGTATATCCACAGTCTTTTCGTACGCAGTACCAGAAGAAAGGTAAAAAAGGTTGGTTTCGTCCTTCACGAGCCAAAACTTCGCTTCCACAAATAGGGCATGTTGGTATACCATTATCATACTCACCAATTAATTCATTAAGCCGCAAAGTCTTAGCATATTCTTCAAACACCTGTTTGCTAACGCGGCGTTCGGCATGCTCTCCAGTGTCGCTAAAGCTAAGAGAATTTAGTGAGCATACCCAAACAATATCACTGTCAATAAAAATGAGTTTCTCGTGCATTCGTTTTTTGTGGACAACTATCACACCCCAATTTGTGAGCTCCCTCTCAAGCATTCTGTATTGTGATAATTGGCGTTTGCTTCGCTCATTCAAAGGTCTAGTCACTACGTGCACCTTGACGCCTCGTTCTAAAGCCGAACGTATTTGTAGTTTGAGTTGAGAAAGTCTATTCTGTGTAAGCCATGCTGAATATATCACTATTCTATTTTTGGCCTTGTCTAAATCTGATCTCAGAAAAGTATAGAAATGCTCATGTGTCATAACGAGCCGATTTTTGTCTGGTTCAACATTCCCACCATATACGGCGGTATATGCTTTTGCTGCTTTTGCTGCAAGTCCGGCCTTAACGATATTTAGTGCATCAACACAAGTGTAATTATCACGAAGAAACGGAATAAGTCGAGAACCTACAAAGGATTTCTTAGAAAGTTTTGTCATATACTCGAAGTCACCTATAATAATAAGACGGCGGCGAGCTCTTGTTAGTGCCACGTTTAAAAGGCGTTTCGTTACTTTGTCAAATTCGCGTATGAACATGGCCACCCTCCATTGAGGGTCATCATTTACCATATCAAATATAACAATGCTGGCTTCGGAACCTTGAAAGCTATGGATTGTGCCAGCCCTTATCTCTTCATCCAACTTCTGCTCACGCACCAACAATTGGAGCAACTTTGCGTGAGGGTGATACGGGCAGGTTATAAGTATCCTCGGATCACCCATATTAAGAAATTTTGGGCGGTCTGGAAGTAAAAGTTGCTCAGCCAGGTCTACGCACACGGTTGCAGAAAGGAAATTTAGACGACTCGACCTCTTGCCCCTTGGGACGCTTGTTACCCACGCATTAAGTGAACCTGTGTCAACAAGTAGAACAGGATTATCATGCTCCCAACCAACCTGATACCATTCAGTTAATTCATTATCTGTACTTGTGTTTTCAGTTGCATCCCTTAGAATTCCTGGATATATTAAGGAGGTTGGGATTCTGCTAATATCAGGGTGCATTCGGTGTTGTTCTTCGAGAGTAACCTTATACGGCAGCTTGGTATTTGCTATGTTTGCTACTTCAAAAATATCTGTTCCTAACCATTTAATTGCTAAATCATGTTCAGATATGACAACGGGAGGTAACTGTTTGTCATCGCCTACAACAACAGCATTGCAGTCTGCAATGCTGGCAGCAATCCATAGAGCAGGAATCGGAGCCATAGAAGCCTCGTCAAGAATTACGGTGTCGAACCGTCGAGCTTGGATTGAATCTCGCAAATAGGCTCGTGTTAATGTGGTGGCCACTACCGTTGCATCAGCAATAACTAATTGTTCTACTTTCTTTAGCGTTTCTTCAATTTGACCAAGCTCGACTTCAATTGTTCGAACTCTAGAATTCAATTCTTTTCGACGAGTTCGTAGTTTTTCTATATCGACATTTTTCGTTTCTTCAACTGCGCGCTGAAAAGCTTGCTTAATGCTGCTTAGCATCATTTCAAGAGAACCTGTGGACTCATGGGTAAGCCCCAATTGTTTCAAAACCGAAAGTCTTGATTCGAAGAGCGATTCTAATTCAAGGTACGCCGAGCCATATTCGTTTGCTAAAAGATTTATTTTTTGTTTTAGTTGTTTCCTATTTAAATCGTTGTAATCTACTTGTTGAAGTATTTCAGCAGGTTCAGCCGAATATTTTAAGCGAAAAGCTTGGACTTTGTCATAAAGGAAAGCACGTTTTTTTTGAGCAACATCGAACTCGTTTCTTATGTTATCTATCACGATGCATGAATGGTCCACTTGTTTTTGTAAGTTTTGTACTACTGCTAATTGTTCTTCGGGCGATGGTAATCTGCGCCACTTCCGAGTTAGCCAACTTATTGAGGAAACTTTGAAAAGAAGTGATTTAGCATTTGATAAACTATTTGTAATTTCCTCAAGTTTGTCTTGATTTGACTCAATCTGGTGTTTTAGTTTGGATAGTAGTTCATTTGCCCTTGAAAGCTTATTAAGATGGCTGATTGCATCGTGAGCGGACTTTTCGGCGGTAATCCAGTAGTCGGACGATGCTTCAAGTTGCGACAACTCTGATTGCAATGATTCTGATTCTACTTCAACACTCTTAAGTTCGTCCAAGTCATTTGTCATTGTAATAATGTCTTCTTCAGCTTCATCTAACCACTCGCAGATGTCAATAGTCCTACTTGTCTCTTTTATCTCTGTAACTATTTGACCAAGTTCAGTTGCCAGCTTAACACGACGTTCAGCCAGTTCTTCAGATCGCTTATCCACATGCGTTTGCAACAATATGTTTGGAATTTCCTTAATGCTTGGATCCCTTGGCGCACCGACACGTATTACCTTTCCATTAGCTAAATCTTCAGATTCAGGGCCAAGGCGCTCGGCTATTTGTTTTATTGCACCATCAACAGCTATATTAGTATGGGAGACAAGAAGTACAGACCTTCCTCTTCGATAAAGTTGTTTCCCAATGGCTCCAATTGTTCGAGTTTTACCTGTTCCCGGTGGACCCCAGATGAAAGTAGTATTGCGGCCTAAACTACAAGCCAATGCTTCATTCTGCTGTGGATTAAGGTATGAAACTTCAATTGGAAGTGGTTCACCGCTTACCGGAGCTCCAAGTAATCGATCTCCTACTAGATTCGGGTTGTTTGCCTTCGATTCAATCCGTTCGATTAGTTTACGCATAAGAAATACAAGATCACTCCGTAAACGAGCGCTTTTAACAAAAGTTCCAATATCTTTGGGTATACTAAGGGTTATTGACATTCCCTCGATGGAAATAATCACTACCTCAAGAGGGCTGTATCCCTGCACAAGAAGTTCTCCAGGCACATCTCCAGGTAAGTTGAGAGCGCTCTCAATATCAAATACATACTGGTAGCTACCGCCTATTTGAGCGATTCTTTTTCCATTGATAAGCGGAACTGCGGCACTTGATGCACTACGCTTGGCAGCGTCAATTTCCTGTAAGAGGGCTGTGCGGAACTCGGCCAGCTTTCCGCTGAGTATTACTTCCTCACGCTCGGTATTTTGAGGCCTTCTCGCC
>JBHLSA010000192.1:0-4041 GCA_048882025.1 Candidatus Thorarchaeota archaeon
AAAAGATGATTTATCGCCCGTCCTGTGTTGAAATCATCGAGTAAAGCCATTTCGAATTGTTTTTTCGCATTTTGCATTGCCTGTGCAAGAACAACATCATCTTGCTTTGACTTAGTCCGGGCTGTTGTGAGGAAGTGGAGTCGAGTAATCAATTGCTGTAATTTCATCAATTGCTTATGATCACGCTGAACCTCTTCTTCTTTGAAAACAAGTGGTTTTCGATAATGCAGCCTTAATAAAGCCAAACGAAGCGGTGCAGCCCCGAATTTGGTTACAGCTTCTCGAACTGAAAGAATGTTGCCAAGGGACTTTGACATTTTTTCTCCATCCCACTGGAGATGTCGAACATGCATCCAATACCGGACATATGGTTTATCATTGGCTGCCTCACTTTGGGCAATGGAATTTTCATGATGGGGAAAGATGTTATCTTCTCCGCCACCGGAAATATCAATTGTTGCTCCAAGATATTTTCGTGCCATTGCACTGCATTCAATGTGCCATCCAGGACGCCCTGGACCCCATGGGCTATGCCAAAAGGGTTCATCAGGCTTTGCACGTTTCCAGAGAACAAAGTCGCCTACCGCTTCTTTATCATATTGGTCTTTATCGATTCGTCCTCCGGCTCCTGCCTTCAATGAGCTTGTTTTAATTCCTGCTAATCGTCCGTATCGCGGGAAGGTGTTAATTCGAAAATAGACGCCATCCTCTGTCTCATAAGCAAAATCTTCATTGCACAGCTCTTCAATGAACTCAATCATTTCTTGGATGTGTTGAGTAGCAATCACATAGGTATAGGGATCCTTTATACCAAGCGAATGGCGATCTTGATAATAATCGAGGGTGTAACGGGTTACTAGTTGTTGAAATGCTTCACCACTAGTTTTTACCCGTTTGAGAATATTATCATCCACACTGATATCAGTCACGTTTGAAACGTGTTTAACATTATAGCCAATATGCTGGAGAAATCGTTCAACCACATCCCAAAAAATGTAAGTCCGGGCATGACCGATATGCATCACGTAATTGACTGTCAACCCGCAGGTATACATTCGGACAATTTCAGGTTCAAGGGGAGTAAAAATTTCTTTACGTTTAGTTATTGTATTATATATCCACAGTTCAGGCGCATGTTTCTGTTTTGGTTCAGGTTCTCCAACATGTAATTGGTCTTTAGTCTTCGGTGTCATGATTACAACTCTCCATTTTGCCTTTCTTTCCCGAATTCTTCAGTTTTTTGACTATACTGCTGTAAAGTGAATGAGGGTTTTGAGAAGGAGTTAGGAGATAGCCTTACCGGAGGGCTAGTAAATGCAAACTAAATACCCCATGGTAATTCACCTGTCGAGGTTAGGTTCTCAATTCGTAAATAAATCTTGTGGGCTAGGCTAGCGCAATGCCCACATAAGAGGAAGCCTTTTTTACTAACACTTCAATGGTGTACCTTCATTCCAAAGAAACGAACAATGTCAAGGGTGAAAAACGTGTCACCAATGTTACCAGCGAAAATGAGCAGTTTCACTGCAATCACGCTTGATACTGATATGGATTCAGCACTTCGCCTTATTGCCCATACGGGACTGGTACATTTCTCAGATCCAAAAGAAAGTGGTCATAATCTTCCCCCCAACCTTGAATCCGTGGAAGCTTCTGAACGGTTTTATTATCTTTCCAATCTACTAGCACGCACTTCCACCCTCATAAGTGATATGAAAGTTTATCGTGGTGGAAAAATTAAAGATCCTTTAACAGTCCCCGAAATCCCGGAAGAAAGCTATTGGGAATCCATCGAAAAGAAGCTTAAGAGCATGGAAGATGAATACGGAGATCTTAATCGTGCCCTCGAAGCTGCTGAACGGAAAGAAGATAAAACCGCAAAAAAGGAAGCTAAAAATCAAATTAAGGCGCGGTCAGAAGAAGCGCGGGGTGAGCTACTGGGCTGGGAAGAACTCATTAAACGGGAACACTGCTTGGAAGAAACTAAGACACTCTTTCGTAAAACAGAGCGCACCTATATCATGTTTGGTTGGATTCCTACGAAAAAAGTCAAAGTTCTTGAAGATGCTATTGCGCAAAATAAACAGGTCTCCATTTCCCTTGAATTCAAATCTCACATCGACAAACCCGAACATAACCATTATCCTGCCGACGTTGGACCCCTCGAAGGGGAGGTAGCTCCCGAAGAGCCAGTTGTTCCACCAACAAAACAAACCAACCCTAGATTTCTACGTTCCTTTCAAAACCTGACTAATGCCTTCGGATTAGCTAACCATCGTGAGGTTGACCCTGCTTGGTTCATGGCACTTGGATTTCCCATAATCTTCGGCCTCATGTTTGGTGACATCGGACACGGATTACTCCTCTTCGGGTTCGCCATGATTGGGTTGATTGCGAAACGTCGTAATGTTGACGCGGGTGAAATGGTAAACTACTTCATCCAAGGCTCTGGACTCATCGCAGTCATTGCCCTAGTCTCCATCTTTTTTGGAATATTATACGGAGAATTTCTAGGTATTGACATCACTTATCTTGCATTCTATCAAGGATTGAAATATTCGCCCTTTGGTCAGGGAATGAAGAACATCCTGGTCAACCTTTTTATTTTCTTTGACTTCGACGGGGGTGTTAACTGGTTTCTCGACCCCCACAGTCCCTATAACCTTTGGATCCTTGGTGATCCTCATGGTCACCCTACGCCAATCTGGTTCAGCGCGTTCGAAATGCCGGCTGATCTCCCATCTAACATTGCCAATCCCACTTGGATCCTCTTCGTCCTCAGCATCATTATCGGTTTTATCCATCTGAGCATCGCTATTGGCTTCGATGCTATCAATAAAATCCGCCACCGTGACTGGAAACACGCCATCTTCGGTCCCATCATCTGGCTCTATTTCCTCTGGGGACTTGCCTTCATGATATTCCAATTCGGTATAAATTTCATGTCTTGGCCAATTATTGAAATGATCCTTGCCCTCATACTCCCTGCTCTCATCATGTTCCTCGGTGGTATGATTGTATTCGGATTCATGGACGGCTTCATGGAAGGCCTCGAACGCCTTATTGAAAGTATTAGCAATAAGGCGTTCGAGGCCTTATTGAAAGTATTAGCAATACCATCAGCTACTCCCGAATTCTCGCCCTCAACATGGCCCACGCAGGTTTTGCCAAAACCTTCATCTTTCTTGCCGGCTTAACAGGTGCAGTTGAGCTTTTCAACATCCTTGATCAACTATTCCCTGGTGGGCAAATTAATTTCGGGTTTCTCCTCACTTTCATCGGCATGATTGTACTCGGAACTATCTTCGTGCTGCTCATGGAAGGTCTCCTCTCCTTCATCCATACCCTTCGTCTTCACTGGGTAGAAGCCTACTTGAAATTCTACGCAGGAACTGGCTATGAATATAAACCTCTCAATATGTCAGAAAAATGGACGAAAACGCTCTCATAACCCACGTGACCAAATATGCTCCAAGAACTCCTCCTTAACATGGGTCAAGTCTACACCGCATTTGGTGCCGTTCTCGCTGCAGGGCTCGGAGCCGCGGGTGCAGCCATCGGCATCGGTTACAGCGGTAGCGCCATGGTTAGTGCCGTCGCTGAAAAACCTCAATCCTTCAGCAAAAGCATGATCACCGTTGTTCTTGCTGAAGCTCTTGCTATCTATGGTCTACTGGCTAGTTTTATGCTTCTCATGCGTATTGGGGCTATCACAAATGAAGCCCAAGGGCTTGTTGCCCTGGGCGCGGGACTCGCTATCGGCCTATCCTGCATCGGTGCGGGTTTCGGAATCGCGCGAGCAGGCAGCGCCATGGCAATAGGTACCGCTGCTGCTCCTGAAACCTTCAGCAAAGCCCTTGTCTCCGTTGTTCTTGCTGAAGCTCTTGCTATCTATGGTCTTCTCACCAGTTTTATGCTTCTCATGCGTATCGAAACAGCATCTAATATCGGACAAGGGTTAGTGGCGATCGCAGCAGGACTTGGTATTGGGCTCGCCGCTCTTGGTGCCGGTATTGGAATCTCTAAAACAGGCGCCGCTCT
>JBHLSA010000193.1:0-4037 GCA_048882025.1 Candidatus Thorarchaeota archaeon
AGGAATTAGGATTACAATTGGAACAAGTTGATTGGTGTACTTATGAACCCGCTGTCAATCCTGGGTGTGCACCTCCCCTAAACGCTTCATTATCAGTTGAGGAGGAGGCTAGCTCGGATGGCTAAGGACAAACCCACACCAATTGAACTCAGTTATTTCGAAGTTGATCAACATGATCGCACTCGACGTTGGCTTGGAGCCAACAACTTGGATACTATTCATCAATCTAGTGTACTCATGATTGGAGCTGGGGCAATTGGGAATGAGGTATGTAAAAATCTAGGATTGCTTGGTATCGGAAAAATCATATTAGTTGATCCCGATAAAGTTGCTGCCTCGAATCTTAATCGGTGTATCTTCTTTCGCCCTAAAGATCATGGTGTGACATATAAGGTGGACGCTATTGCCGATCGGCTACCAGCTCTAGCCACGAGTACCAGAGTAGAACCCTATCGAATGCCAATTCAAGATGCTCCGGATGTCGTCTGGAATGTTGATATAGTCATAGTGGGTGTCGATAACCATTATGCACGCTTTCTCTTAAATGCCAAGAATCTTAGTCTGAATTCCCCTCATCCTTTGATTAATGGCGCGATGGGGAAAGACTTTGTATCCGTCGAGGTGCTTGCTCCCCCTGATACAGCGTGTATGGTGTGTTCTTGGGGTCAAGAATTTAGTGATTATGTGATTGCGAATCAAGTTCGCGCTCGTTGTGATCCCTTTTTTGTGGATACACTACCCCGATTTCCGATGATTAGTTTCGTAACCTCTATTACTGGCGCTATCATGGCGTGGGAGGCTACGTGCATATTAGTTGGGCTGAAACACTGGCGAGATAAGCGCAAGTGGCAAGAAGGACTAGAACCTGCAATGGGGAAATTTATTCAGTATAATCTCAGCAAACATCAGGTAACAACTGGATCCATAATGCCCAATCCTCGATGCATCGAAACTTTTTGCCGGGATAAACGCAGTCATCAATAAACCTAGGGGTAAACGACTATCAAATGAGTCCAATCGTTTTCCGCCAAATCGTGGAGGTTGGTTTCTGGTCTACATATAACTGTAAACTTAAGATAATCTTGTTAGTTACTTTTGGCATTTCTAACAATAATCGCTTATTTAGTGGCGAGTGCGAAGATGAAGTGAAAGGTTCAAGAGCTACCACTTGATCCATCATTCCATCAGAAAGCGTTGCAGTCATCACCAACTGATTTCTTGAAAAAGATGGAGTAGCAGATGGAATTAACGACACCTTGACTGGAAGAATACTTCCCCGTGGCACTGCATCAGGTGCTTGAGCAGTAAGTCCCACAGGAACCAACGACAACATTGGTTTTGGTGCTTCAGGAATCGTAACAACACGGCTTACCTTCCACGCTGTTTCGATTTGTGGCTCTATTTTCTTTCCATTAACCGATTCCTTCTGAGAAAACCATGTGACCTTGAATTCTTGGCGAATTCTCGTATCCAGCCAATTACCTATGATCAAAGGAACATGACGATTTGTCACTCCCAATATACCCATAGCTCCGTGCCAGGTAGGATCTACAGGAATCCATTGACCACGAATCCAAATTTGGCTCCAAGCATGTCGTTCAAATCCAGTCCCATTATCTGCAAATCCCGCTTCCAAACGCGCAGGTATTCTATTTGCCCGACATAGAGCCGTGAATAAGGCTGCATATTCCGTACAATCTCCTACACCTTTCTCAATGGCATAGGCTGCTCCTCTTTCATATTCCTGTCGAACATATTTCATTCTCTTCATGATGGCTCTCATGGCGGCTCTTGCAAATTGAATGGGGGTTTTATTAAATTGAGCGATGTCGTGGGCTAGGTCTTTAATGAGATGATGATGTGATTCAATGAAATTTTCAGGTTGTGTGAAAGCTTCGAGGTGTCCGGGAATAGCAGGGTTTTGAGTTTTGACTGGGAGATTATAACGAACTGCCTTATTCCGTAGGAGAGCCGTATATCCACAAGTAAAGGGCTCTCTCATTTTTAACCTGGCACTAGTGAACTTTATCCACGTATTTCCAATGAAGTCATTTTGTACAATTCCTGACTTCGGAGAGCATTTAAAGTCAAGGATGTCTTGGCGTGGTTGTAAGGGTGGGGGGACTGCTATGATTACCTGAACATTATCGATATTCGGATGGACGATGTTTTTAATCGCTGCTCGGTAATTCACACGGTGTATAACAATTGGTGGATAGCCACCATCAAGATAAAAACAACCCAGCACTTCATGATTTTCTGGGATAACTTTGTAAGAATCTTTGTCCCCCACTTGTGTTTTGATTGTAGGTTCTTGAAAAGTAACAAGAACAGTATAATAACCTGAAAGGAGCTGTTTTTTCATTGCCAGAGTAAATTGTCCAAAATTCGTTTTCCCAAATCGGAATGGGACTTTACTTACGGGTTTTCCAAAAGGATCAATGATATACACTGTTCCATTGTTAACCCTGAGACTAGTTCCCGTATCGGGTTTTCGGATAAGTCGAATGGTGATTTTTTCGCTTGTCTTGACGCAAGGAATGCCATCTCGTTGGGCGGGGGCGATGATTTCGAGAATTACTGGAAGATTAG
This sequence comes from Candidatus Thorarchaeota archaeon, assembly GCA_048882025.1. GTDB lineage: Archaea > Asgardarchaeota > Hermodarchaeia > Hermodarchaeales > Hermodarchaeaceae > Hermodarchaeum. Next base: position 2,593 of record JBHLSA010000193.1, read on the forward strand.
TCGACATTATTGTCTCCTGATTCATCTGCATCATTGGTTTCTCTTTCTTCATCAGTAAGGATGATTACTTTTCCGCTCGGGACACGGGGTTTTTGTCGGGGCACATCAGCAAGAATTACCACTGTAGCTGTGGGCTCATTTTCCTGCTCCTGTGATCCTTGTCTAGGAGCAAGAAAACGAGTAAAATGAGGCGAATGCGATTCACTCCCTCGCACAATACTTCCTGGGCAAGTTACTTGACCGGTTTCGAGAAAAAGAGCACGGCAATTGGGGCAAATATAACTTCCACAGATTGTGCAAATCCACCATTTGTTTCTTGCTTCAAGCATTGGTACTTGGGTATCACAGGCGACACAATTGAGGTGTAATGCACTGTGCACACTCACTTCTTGGTTGACTCCTTATACCTGTGTTTTCGAATCCTATGGATTTTTACAGAAAAATGTGGAGAAAAATTTGGTGGGCGTTCCTCCTCAAATGGGATGTCGCGTTCTTCAAGAATGACAATACGATTTTTTGAATCGTTCTTTATTGATGGGTCTTCTTTGCACTCTTGTGGTTCTTCTTCATTATCTGAGGGGTTTTCAGACATACTCTAGTTACCACCTAAGACTAATTATCTGTGTCAGTATTATCAAGTATTCGAACCTTGCCAGTCCTCCGTTTTGATTCGTCGAGAATCTGTGGAGATTTTCGATTTGATTCTGTAGCCGGTGGTTTTGTTTCAAGAAAGCGAATTCGACTAACAGGTGAAGATATAGGTCCACTTGTTCGATGCCGTTCCTCCCAGAGCCTATCCAGGGTTGTCACAATGCTCTCGGTTGCTTCTTCATACCAAGCCATTGCTGCACTATTTAGTCCATGATCCGATTGAAATTGTGAAGGGGGCTCAACACGATCGGGTTTCAATAACACAAAGAATGGAAGATCTTCCAAAATTCGGTCCAATTCTCCACGAACTGAGTAACACGCGTGGCCCTGACCGCTAGCGGCAAGTCGAGGATGATATAGTGGCGTCTCAGCTGCGGGGCGAATGGTTCCAATGTTTTGTGGATATTCACGTGGAAGATCAAATACAAACTGATGTTCATAGCGGATAGCCATTTCATCCGTTAACGTAGTTGGTTTACGAACGAATCCGGGTAAATTTCGCATGGTAAATTGAATGGTTTTGTAGGCCCCATCACGGTAACGGGCAATAATAGCTACACGATAATCTGCATTACTCCAAGTTGTATCTTCACGGTGAGGAGGATCCGGTTTCCACCCACGACGACCATAAAGATTATTCATTGAATCAAAAAAGGTCTTTATTTGCGTTTCAACACGTGCATTGAATAACTCGGTAGAAAATACGGGTCGTGTCATATCCACTCCACCATGGGCACTATTGGTTTGGATAAACCCTGAAAACATTAGACATTTTAGAATCCCACTTCTGGTAC
>JBHLSA010000194.1:0-4032 GCA_048882025.1 Candidatus Thorarchaeota archaeon
ATTGAACCAATGTTGCCGCTAGTCCTGCCCATCCGGAACAAGTTATTGCTCTAACCGTCCAAAATGTAAGACCCAGATTCAAGGCGGCAATTAATACACACACAATGCTAAGTGGAAAAACAAATGCACTGCCTGCCCATCCAGTAAGAAAAACCAGAGAATAAAACACAAATGGGGTTCGGTAAATTCGAAGATCACCTAAATCGCCAGTTGCTTGTGCTGCAAGGCGCCAGGCCGAATAAAAATCTTCACCGTTTATCATGTAGTAAATCACGGTTTTGTGCATTGTGTCATCATCCAAGGCTAGGTGGGGAGTGAATTCTATTCCCCACGAATATGACAGAAAAACTACCCAAATGAAACTACAAATAGTAATGAATATTATGAATCCAATTACGCCCTCTTTTCGTAATAAGCCAGAAATCGATGCCACTATCCTTTGTTCACCTAGCTTTCAATTGAATCTTCTAGCCACTACTTGTAAAGTAACTACTGAAAAGACTTAAGCTTGACGTTAAAAATTATGCATGTGAACAGGAATTACAAGATTCCGTTGTTTCAGCGCCACAGATAGCACAACTCGTCCGAACCTTCTGGCATATGGCACAAACCTCTTTTGTAACCTCTTCCTCGGATAAAACACCCTTCTTGATTCTTTTTGCTATCTGATCTATTTCATCAAGAATGTTTTGTCCTATAATTACTGCAGAACCTCGTTCCCCTTTCATGTAATGAGAAATCGTGGCTTCTGTTGTACCAAGAATTTTCGATACATCAACCTGTGTCATGCCCTCTTTGACTAAGGCACGAGCTAGCGCTGATTTGATCGCGGGCAATGCTTTCCATACAACTGTTTCGCAAGGAAATGCCATTTCAAAACCTCTATTCGGAAATTACCTTATAAATTAACAATGTTAAGCTATGGAAATTATTAGCAATTTAAGTATTAGGAACTCACTAAAAACTCTAAACTCTCAGCTTTATCAGTTAATTCCAAAGTACTCTGATCGGCACTTTTCCAAATTTATATAAAGATGAATTAGAATCGCCAAAATCTGCAATTCTTACTAGTGTCGGTTGAAACCATGAAAACGAAATATTCACCACGTATGTACCAACTGAATGCCCGAGATCAAATCATCACTCATTTAGAGAATGACAAAAAACGAGTGTTTTTAGTGCTACTTCCCACTGGAATGGGAAAAACACTTATCTCCACAATAACAGTGGAAATGTTATTTGAGCGTGGCTTTCTAGCATCCAATGATAAGGTTCTCTTTCTTGTACAAGATCGTAAACTAAAACACCAACTATACGAGATGGCAAAAACCTACGGACTGGCTGATCAAGGCTATCTCTTTCTGCTTGATGATATGAAAACACTTCCTGCACAGATGACTCGGCAACACGCCGACCTTGCGAAATTCATTTTTGCCACACCCATTTTGCTTATGAATGCAGTTACAGGCAAAACTAAACGCATTAACAAAGAAACATTGGAGAAAACTAAAGTTATCGTGATTGATGAAATTCTGGATGTCTTTGCCCAAAGCTATGGTAAAATGCGCCCACGAGCTGACACGGTTGCTTATATCGAGCGCCGATTTGGAAATGGACGAACCTTTGAAGAAATTATTAGAGACCTTAAAAATGAACTCGAATCCTCTGAAACTATAGACTATAAAATTGATGAGAAAAAACTGGAAGATCAGGTAATTCGCGAATTCTCCTATCAGAATTATCGACTAAACAAAACCTTCGAACCAATTCTTCAGCTACTTAACCTGCTTGATAAATCTTCCAATCGAATTCTCATTGGATTAACTGCTTCTCTTTCTCAAGACGTCAAAATCGACCTTTTTAAGAAAACTTTTGGATCTGATGATCGCTTTGTCGAAATTCGTCCAATCGGTGATGACTTTGAATACTTCCAACCCGCTTATAGTCTAAAACGAATCCGTGTATTTGATGAATGGATCACATCAGTTGACAAGCTGATTACGATTATTAAAGGTAAGCTATTAAATCGACTAAATTTGGCTTACAAAATTATCACAGGTATGCCAAAGGTTCTCTCTGATCGTATTCTCTTGTTCATTACGGATTTACTAGGGAAGAAAAGTCTCAAAGCGAAAATCTTAGATTACCTTGATGGAGATGAACAAAAGACTGCTTCCATCCTTTCCTCTGCGAGAGCGTTTTTGATCATGACTGTAGCACGACAACATCTCCTTGAAGGAACCTTCACATCATTTAGCACCTTCACTAAGAGAATACAGAATAAGGTTCTGAGAGCCAGTAGAGATTTTATCGCTATCATTAATCGTATAGAAACACGCGCACAGAATCCTATACCAGATCAGAAAGAACAGCGACTTTTTTATTGGCTCAATCGCTTCGTGAATCAGGGCAAACGCGTTCTAGTTCTTTGTCGCTTTGTTAAAATGACACGATATCTTGCTACCAAGGCTGCAAAACAAAGCATCACAAGTACGTATGTACATGGCGCAATGCCTGGATCTACACAATATAATCGAATTAAATCTTTCAAAGAAGGAGATGCAGCAGTGCTCTTTGCTTCAGAACGCTTAATTGAGAAAGGAACAGATTTACCCGAGGCAGATGTCGGTATATACTATGGTACGACACTCTCGTTAACACGGTATGAACAGAGCCTTGGACGAATCCGGAGCAATGTTCAACAAGTTAAAACACTATATACTCTTAGCTATGATCAGACCATCGAGGCTGAAAAATCATTGAAACGTGACACCATGTTTCTTCAACTAATTGGAACGAAATTAAAATCCCTAAAGCCAAGTATTGAGTAAAAATCAGATGCAAAATCTACAACTAGCAAGAAGATTTTGAAGGGTAATTCTATTTAGGTTTGTTGAACAAAAGCCTATTATATGGCTGATTTTGGTGATTTCAGATGAAACCTGAAGATATGCGCCGTGACCTGCCAATTACACAGCAATATATCTATTTAGACAATGCGGCAACAACACCTGTTCCAAGCCCTATTGTCGATGCTATCATTGAATACTTTGAAGAATATTGTGCTAACATCGAACGTGGAATCTATTCCATTGCCGCAAAAGCTTCATCGGTTTGTGATGCAGCACGTGAACAAGTAGCCAAGAATCTCTTACATTGCGATGTGGAAGAGTTCATTTTCACGCGAAATCAGACCCAAGCGGCTAATTTTGTTGCCTATGCATTAGAACATCCCTTCTTAAATCGGTGGAAATCGGGATTCAAATTTGCACCACCTTTAGTTAAATGGGCTCCTGAAAGTAAAATCATTACAACTCTAATAGAACATCATTCAAATTTTATGCCTTGGATGCGACTAGCAAAACATGTCGGTGCACAATTCGAAACTATCAAACCAACAATTGAAGGACTCTTGTTACCTGAAATGTTTGCCGAAGTTGTAGATGAGAATACAGAATTAGTAGCTTTTCAACACGCATCCAACGCGATGGGCACTAAACATGATGCTAATGCAATTATCCGCGCAATAAAAGCTGCTAATCCACGTTGCCTTATATTTATAGATGGGGCACAAGCCATTGGACATTTTCCTGTTAATGTAAAAGCGATGGGATGTGATTTTTACTCCTTTTCAGGGCATAAGGGGCCCTTAGGTCCACCAGGTACAGGGGGATTATTTGTCCGAGATGAAATACTTCCACGCATGGCACCTGAAGAACTGGGAGGTGGTACAATTGCTGTGGTTACAGAGAAAGATTATATGCTGCGAAGTGACCATCGCACCCGCCGATGGGAAGCCGGAACACCTAACATCATTGGTTTAATTGCGTTAGGTGCAGCAGTAAAATATCTATCTCGAATTGGTATCGATCAGATTGCTATCCACGAACATAGACTAACAAAATATCTTCTGAATGAACTCCGTGATCTTCCTTCTCTTATGATATATGGACCCAAAGAGGACATGACTTGGAAGATTGGCGCAGTGTGTTTCAACCTAGAGGGCTGGGTCTCACAGGATGTTTGCCTTGC
>JBHLSA010000195.1:0-4025 GCA_048882025.1 Candidatus Thorarchaeota archaeon
AAAAGGCTTCTCTTCAAACGAAACAGTAGCAATTTCAGAATTCATTGACGCGGGACAAAAAGTTCTCATTTTTGCAGATAATCCTTCTTCCTCCAATCACACAGCACTCAACCAGCTCCTCTTCAATCATTCAATTCAATTTGGCGGGACAGTGACCTCTGCAAACACCACCGAATTACACCCATCAAGCCCAATTACTCAGGGAGTAACACGAATTTCAACTCATGATGGAACTACTCTTACACAAACTGGAAATGCCGAGACATATGCATGGGTGAATGGGACCCCATTCGGAGTATATCAAACTCAAGCCAACATGGAACTATTTGTATCATCATGCTCCGCCACATTCTCTAACACCTATTTGTATCAACTGGATAATTTGCGATTTACCAATCAAACGCTAAACCAGCTATTTCGTCGGACAATATCACTTTCAATTAACACTACTGGTGGTAATGGCTCAACATTCTACATCGGTAATAACGCAGGTTTTATCATCGATGCCCACAACAGCACTGGGCACGGCGTGGAAGGCTTGGACATGTTTATCATCTTTACCTTTCCTAATAGAACTCAAACTCTATTCTTTGCTTTCGAAGTTAGAGATGGTCGATATGGTTCCTTTATCTTTGCTAATTGGACAGGCCTTGACCAAACAATCAATACAACTCAAACGTTCACAATTATCGCCTTAACCCTCCCCGGAACCTATGGCAGTACATCTTCCTTCATGTACTTCTATTATGAACCGGCACCTGAAGCCCCACCGCCTCCACCAGAACCCAATTTCTTAGCGATAATGGAACTTCAAATAATCATTAGCTCACTCATTGCGGCCCTCATTGTCGGTGGTTACTTCTTCAACCAATATCGCCGTCGACGTAGGATGCGAACCCCTACATTAGACAATCATATTATTCAAAATATCGAAAACACGTTAAATACCACTCATGCTCTAATTCGTGAAATGGAATGGACTCTCACAGATAGGCGGATGGATCGAATTGAGAAATTAAGAATCATCTCTGGTCAGCCAACGAATCGATTAGAAAGTATGCTCAAACGATTACGGGAACTTGCTAAGGAGTCAGGAGTTTGATTAACATGGCACAATCGAAGGCACCTAAGATCATTGAATTCGATCAAACGTCTGTGAAGATTGGACGAACGAAAATTCTTCACGACATTAGCTTCTATGCAAGAGAGCGAGAAATCTTAGGAGTGATTGGAGCTTCAGGATCAGGAAAAACCACTTGTTTACGCGTGATGACGGCACAGCTCAAACCTTATCGAGGAGTGGCTCGAATTGCCGGATATGATGTACGAAAGGAAGCTCCAGCAATCCATTTTGCAACCGGTTATGTACCCCAGCATGAAGATCAGAGCCTTTACTTCCCGTTTTCTGCATTGGAGAACGCGCACTTTTTCGGTCGAATGTATGGGGTCACAGGAACGGAAATTAAAAATCGTGCAATTGAGCTTTTATCGATTCTTGGATTTGATGAGGATTTAATGTACAAACCTGTTCAATTTCTAAGTGGTGGTGAAAGAAAACGAGTATCCATTTGCGTAGGTCTTATTCACCAGCCTCCGATTCTTCTACTTGATGAACCGACGACAGGATTAGATGCCCATCTTAGGCATGAACTGCTAAATTACCTTAAACAGTTGAATTACCATTATGGCACTTCCATGGTCTTAATCTCACATGATCTTGAAGTTGTGGAATACTGTAGCCGGGTAGTTTTGTTGGAAAATGGATCAGTCTCTCTTCAGGGACACCCTGATGACTTGATTCAGTCCTTAACAGGAGGGGGTGAAGTAATTGAAGTCACCTTTAACCGATTAACGGAAGAAGTAATTCGACAAGTATCAGACATTCCTTTTGTTGAAACAACGATTCGGTCAGGGCGTGGAAGCCTAAAAGTGTTTGTTGAAGACCCCCATAAGCAAGTTCCAGAGCTTTTACGAGATCTAAATGATCGAGGATTAACTCCACAAGACCTAAGCTTGATTGAAGCTAATTTTTATGATTTCTTTCGAACAAAAAGTTGGAAAGAATCAACCGAACAGAGCGAATCAGCAAATTAAATATTGATAACCAGAATGTAAATTCTGATTAAAAGAAGTTCTAAACACGATTGGATTTACGAGACTTGTTACTACAAGTTTAATAAGAGGAAAAGTAAGGTAATTTGCTACTGGGTGTGAACTATGGCAAAAGAGCCCAACTACTATTACGAATTCAAAATTCTCTTGGTTGGAAACCCTGCAGTGGGTAAAACAAGTCTTATCCTCAAGTATGTCGAAAACCGATTTGAACGTGAGTACAAAGCATCAATTGGTGTTGATTTCGCTTACAAAATAATTGAACTCGAAGAAAAAGTTGCTCGGCTCATCATCTGGGACATTGCTAGCCAGGAACGATTTGCACCATATCGGACTAGCTTTTATAAACAAACCGATGGTGCTATGTTGGTGTTTGACCTGACCCGACCTGATACCCTCGAGGCCATAGAAGAGTGGATCCGCGAGATTCACCAAGATGCAGGAGAAGTCAAGGTCTTATTAATTGGTAATAAAGCAGATCTAAAGAAAAAACGTGCAATCAAAAAAGAAGAGGTTCAATCTTGGATTGACCGGTATGGTTGGAAGTACATTGAAACTAGTGCCATGACCGGTGATGGTGTTGATGAAGCATTTAAGATTCTCACCGAAGCCATTATTGAGAAGATTGAGCAATAGACCATCCTTTGAACACATAAAAGAGTAAATAACTCTATTAGTGTAAACTAATGAACATAACACCATTCATCCTGTGAGTGGATGCTTAATGACAAAAGAACCGTATGAATTAGCCGCTTGGACTTCATTCATTCCCGAATCAGAGATTCGCCGATTACTCAAGTACAATGTTCAATACTATTTTGGAGGCGGTAAACCAGGAGCCCTTCCCATTGAAACCTTAGCACAGACACTAATTGATTTGGGAAAAGAACAGCTTGAAGAAATTCGAACAGGTAATGCAGAAAGAGTCATTGACGACTTCAATTATGGACCCACTGGCGGGAAAGCCTTTCTTCGAAAAACACTTGCCCAGCGATTAATAGAAAAAGATAACATAACCCTTAGCTCAAAAAATCCAGAAGATGACATAATAATCACCACTGGGTCCCAACAAGCCCTATACGCCATGATTGACACTACCATTGATCAAGGTGATATTATCCTAACCACCAGCCCCGCATATCTCGGTTTCTTAGTACCTGCCGTCAAATTGGGAGCTAGGATTGTCACCGTTCCGACTGATCTTCAAGGAGCTATTCCTGACTACTTTAATGATGCCATTAAGATTTGTAAAAAAGAGTTGGGAAAGAAGCCAGAAATGATCTATCTTGTTCCTGACTCAGACAACCCAAAGGGTACAACGATTCCTAAAAAAAGACGTGAGGCCCTCTTTGAAATAGCTCAAGAACATCATATCCTCATTGTGGAAGATGGAGCTTACCGTGAAATACAATTTCGTGAACCGCGTGAAAAACCCATTAAAGCCATGGACACAGAAAACAAATACGTAGCTTACTTACGTACAAGTAGTAAAGAAGCCGCTGTTCTTCGTATAGGATACAGCGTTTTTCCACCAAAAGTTCGTGAAGAAGTTAACAAAGATAAAGGTTTCTTAGATCTGTGTAGCCCCACCATTGTCCAACGATTATTAAATATTTATTATTCCAGATTTATCGATGAAGTACTACCCAACGCCTTGAAGATCTACAAAGAACGGGCGGATTTAATGCTAAAAGCCATTGACGAAACTTTTCCACCCGGCTACCGGACAGAACCCACAGGTGGGTTCTTCATCTGGTGGGAAAGTAAAAACAAAGAATTTGATGCGAAAAGATTCTTGGAACAAGTAGCCCTACCTAATGATATTATCTATGTACCAGGAATTGCCTTCTACCCATTGATGGGCTTAAGTTATCTCCCAGAACAAAACGAATTGGTTCCAGTAGAACGTGACT
>JBHLSA010000196.1:0-4022 GCA_048882025.1 Candidatus Thorarchaeota archaeon
CAGGGCGGTGAATATTGTGGTTAGGGTCATTGGTCATCGAGGATTGGGAAAAGGCCCGTTGGAAAATACGGTGGAAGGTGTGCGAAAGGCAATTGATTTGGGTGTGGATGGAATTGAGATTGATGTTCTGGGATCAAGGGATGGAGCTGTGGTTGTGTTTCATGATTTCATGGTGGATGAGAAAACAAATGGGAAGGGTGCAGTGTCAGGTCTGACGCTCGAAGAGCTGCAGAGACTGGATCTTGGAAATGGTCTTAAAATTCCAACCTTGAAGGAACTTATTGAACTGGTACAGAGTATCGCTGAGTTATGTGTAATGATTGAGATAAAGTCGGAGAATATTGAAGAGCTCGTATTAGACGAAATTTATGATGGAAAAATTGTAGAACAAGTTATCATTTCGTCGTATCATTATTCGGTTCTGGAGAAAATTCGAGATCTCGATAAGATTATTCCGACCGGATTAATTTTCAAACAGCCACTAGTCGATCCCTTCCGATTGGCTCGGAGTTTAGGGTGTTCGATTTTAGCTCCGCAATTCCAGTTGATTTCCCCAAATTTTGTAAAAAAGAGTCGCCAAGTAGGATTAGACATCTATCCCTGGGCGGTAAATGAAAAAGAAGACGTGGAGAAGATGATTGCTATGGGTTTAGAAGTTCTAATTACAGACGAGGTACAACGAGTCCAACAACTATTGAACAGCTTACCCAAATGACGAGTGTTTCTAATTTGGTATTGTTTGATCTTTCTCACCTAGTGGCTTTTACTGGAGGATGTTAACAATAATGGTGGGGAATACCTCGAATTGTGAAATGATAGAAGTTCCAAAGACATTAAGACGAAATAACGACCGCTTCATTGGATCCAACTATGGATTTGCACTCCATAAACACGTTTCATTGGTTTCGATGTCAAATAAGAGAACAAGTTTAAAAGAAGTATACTCTGTTGAAGACCTACACCGGGATGACCAAAAATGTCAACGAAAACGAAGCAACCTCGATCTTTGCGAAAGTGGCTTATGATAATTACTGCTATCGTAGGCATTATCGTTATGATTATTGGTGCCATCATCAGCGTACTGGTCCTCTTTATTGGAGTAATAATAGTGAGTTTAGCCTTTTTCATGTGGCTACAAGGCATTATTGGGCAATCAAAACGAAAGAAGCCTGGACGTTTAAGATTAGATTTGTTAACAGAGCACATCAATCCCTATGATGCGTTGGAAGAGCTGGTTGATTACGAAGAGGCCAATATTGGTCGACAAGAGCTAAACAAAGAACAAATCCGTGAAGCCGCACAGGTATTACACACAGGTCGGGCTAAGGATCAGAGAACTGCAACTTTACGACTGCTAATGGCTGGCGCTCAAAGTATTCCATACATCCGGCCAAACCTACATAGTGACGAGCCTGAGGTGCTCATTACAAGTCTTTTGACGCTACGGTTTTTTGACAAGGATGCTGCCTCGGTTGTTGAACTAGCTACAGACCTTTTGGAGAGCAACATAGACGAGGTACGAGGTTATTCTGCGCTTCTTCTGGCTAAAATTGGACCTGCAGCTAAAAATGCTGTACCAAAGCTAATATCACTTCTTCAAGATCCAGATCCCTCTGTGGCTCGTGATGCAGCACTAGCCTTAGGAATGATTGGATCTAAATCAGAAGACGCAATGAAGGCATTGAAAGAAGTCCAAGGGGCTGAAGACCCGCAGCTGCAGCTTTTCAGTAGAATTGGATTAGCTCGATTAGGCACAGTTGATGAAGAGATTGTGGCATCTTTAACCAGTGCTGTTAATGACCGAGATCCCATGAATGGGATTTTTGCGATTCAAGCATTAGGAGAAATAGGTGAACCAGCAAAAAGCGCGGAGCCAATTATTCTTCGATTGTTATCTCATCGTCATCCAGCACTGCGATTAATAGTGGGACAAGCGTTGTATAAATTGCATTCAGCACCTGGTCCAATTGCACAAGCATTGGTTCGTAACCTGCCTCTTCGGAAAGCGGAGCCATTTATTCGACGAGATAGTTTCAATCTTTTACAACAAATCATAAAAGATGTCCCAGAAGTTATTCCTTCACTCACCAAACAAGTTTCAAATCGTGATCCAGTAACACGAGTAATGGCTGCACGGCTTTTAGCGGAATTTGGAGAAGAGGCAATTGAGGCTGCGCCTGCGCTGGTAAGAATGATGGAAGACAATTTGATGACATGCCAATATCATGCTCGCCAAGCCTTGGAGAAAATATCACCAAGTAGTCAAAATTGAGTGAGAAAGGAATAAACTGGTAAATGGAAAAATAGTCTGACAAGCAGTCCACATTTTGTGGCGGACTGCTTGACACACTCTAGGATATGGGCTAAAGATTTCGATTGAGTTGTTTAACAACCGTCCCAGCCAAATTCGGGTTGGATTTCTGTAGTGAACCCTTCGACTCGGGGATTCAGGTAAGTTCCCCATTTTTCAACAGCGAGTTGGAGTTCTTTCATGTCTTTAGGTATATCTTCGAAGCTGCCACCTTGCATATAAAGGTCAACGGCTTGACGCATGGCTTTGGCACCTGCAACCGAACCATTGGGATGGGCATGGACACCACCACCAGCGCCGAGTACAATGTCAGTTCCCAGTTCATGAAGATTTACGGGGATCATGCCAGGGTATACACCCCCGCCTACAATTGGCCAGTTAGCTTTGATATGGTAGAATGAAGCGCGTGAGTTCAAAGCGGAGGTGATTTCATCAAAATAGGGCATGAAGAGCTTGCCATGGCTTGTGGGAAGTATATACATGTCACCACCACAAAGTCGTACAAATTTTGCGATGGTCGGATAGTTGAAGCCATGGAATCCACGATACCACATTCCGGCGCCTGCTGGATGAGCCAGAATGGGAACCTTCACAGAGGGATCTTCTGCAACATCGCGGAGAATGGTAAAGCCCGTCGCAAGGAAGTTGATGTGCAAAGCATTAGCTCCCATTTCAACCATTTTTTCGGCATTTTCCAATGTCCTATGGCCATCGTCAGAGATGTTTATCGTGTAGAGAGTCTTTTCACCTGTCTCGGATTCGGCTTTATCGATTGCTTCCATAACAGCTGTGATGCGATCTTCTAAAAGGCAATTACAGGGGGATTCCATTAATTCATCATCTTTTATTATGTCGATGCCTCCAGCAGCACTTTCATAGCACTGTTCAGCAAAAACGTCGGTTGCTAGACCCACACAGGGTTTAATCATGGTAAGCGTGAGCGGCCGTTCTTTGGCTTTTAGTAGGTCACGAACTCCTTCGACCCCGAATTTTGGACCCTTAAAGGGTGCAACAAAGGTTTTGGGAAATTGCACGTCTAGGATTCGGACGGCAGTATTTTTTACATAGAAAATATTGCCAGCTATAGCAGCCATGAGGTGAGCAACTGAAGGTAGAAAGTTGGCCATGGGAAATCCAATTTGAGCGATGATGTTGGTATAATCAGGGCCAGGCGTTCGATAGAAGCCTAATGTTTTGCCAAGAAATTGGCGACGGAGTTCATCAGTTTCGCGAGGTACACGAATCCAAGTGCCAGTAGTTTGTTCAATAGATAGGCCTTCAACAATATGGAGTAAATCGGGTTCTTGTGTTCGAATGTGAAAGGTTGCAATTACATATTCGTCGGGATCAATACTTTCTCGAGTTGCTAATCCTTCTGGTTCATATTTGGGCATATTGGGTTAAACCCCCAGTGAAAGGCAAAGAATACCCTCACTTTAAAAAAGTTTTTTGAATATCGATAAAACCAAATAACCAAGAATCCAGATTAACTCGCATAAAAGGAGGTATGGGGGGTTTTCATACCTTAGAGTACTTCTGAAACTGATTTCATTAGATCGAAAGAAGGTCTTTGATATTTAAGTTCGGATAGGCTATACCAGCTGGGATGGGCATGGACTTTTTGTTAAAGTATTGCTTTATTAATTATCGTTAATGAAGTGGATTTCCATTTTTTGGTGGTTAACAGAATTAAGTTCGGCTATAGCTGGTA
>JBHLSA010000197.1:0-4013 GCA_048882025.1 Candidatus Thorarchaeota archaeon
CAGGGGTTTGTACTTTCTGTTTCAAGAGAAAAGGTGAAGTTTGTTGGCCTGAGCCATTCGATAATCTGCTACAAGGACCTGAACTGATAAATAAAAGAGGAATAAAATGAATACTGATAAAAAAAGAAAATTAACCGCTCCGTGCGGGTTGGACTGTTTCAATTGCGAGATTTATGAGGAAAACCTTACTGAGGAAATGAAAGAGGAATTTGCATTAAAAATTCAAAAAGACCCGGAAGAAGTCGCCTGTCAAGGATGTCGCAAAGAGAAAGGGTGCAAACATTTTAGACATTCTTGTGAAACTCTAAAGTGTGCTGAGGAAAAGGAATTGGAATTTTGCTTTGAATGTAAGGATTTTCCTTGTTCTAAACTTCAACCTGCAAAAGAAGGAGCAGAAAGATATCCCCATAATTTCAAGATATATAATTTATGCCGAATGAAAGCTATTGGCGTTGAAAAATGGATCGAGGAAGAATCAAATCTCATCCGTATACGATATTTTTTAGGAGTATTTGTTCCAGGAAGCGGCCCTGTTCTAAAGTAAAAAAAAAGAGTGGTGTTAAGAATCAAAATGAATTGGGATTATAGGTGTGGAACAGAATAGTTAAAAAATATAGAATACCAAAATAGAGGAGAAATAATATTTATAGAACTAAAAGTATTAAATGGGTGTGTTTTATGGCGCTTCAAAGACCTCTGTCCTACCTGTCCCTGCCTCGGACCTAGTAATGGTGAAACGCCGTGGAAGAAACTGTTGGATAGTGGTTGCTCACTTTTCCTTTCCGGACAATGGGAGGCCAGAGAACGGAGAAGGGTTCAGAATGAGAACCTTAACAAATAACGGAGAGTTAAGCTATAGGATTTTTAACGCTCGGTATCGCTTTTAATTCTGTGTTCATTGCATTTCTTGACAACTCATTCGGACAAAACTCTACAACTAATTTTCTAATGGTATCGTTATCATAAAAAACATATGGGTATTTAAACTATCATACATGAATGGCTCAAATTTTTCGTATTTTGTTATCCATAATGGTATTAAGAAATCAAATCAAACTTATGGTGATAAAATGACAAAACATGATAAAGGACAGAACCCAAATGATATCAAAGCCGACAAGTGGAATCCACTTGCAGCGATAGTGAATGTATCCACCGGTCATCCTTGGAAAACTTTAGGAATATTCATTATTATAACCATATTTTTCATGATACCAGCATCTCAATTGACCATGGACAGTAGTTGGGACCAGGTGTTCGGCGATGATATGCCTGATGAGGTTAAAGACTACCAAGATATGATCGACGAGTTCGGCGAGCAAGAACCTGTGGTTATAGTTGTAGATTGCTCTGATAGTGAGCCAGAGACCGCAGAACTGTTTCTTGGAGACCTTGCAAATGAATTGAATAACATTGATGATTTTAAAGATGTTAGATACAAACAAGATATCGATTTCGCAGGCGATAAAACAATTCTTTACTTACCAAGTGACACAATATCCTTCATCTTGGCAAATGATACCGTGGAAGTTGTTGAAGGCAGGTACAACGCTGTAATGAATGCAATGAACCAACCGCGATATTTCGTATCAGAAGATGGACAGATTTACCTCTTAGACATGGTAGTAAATATAACCATAGACAGTTCAGAACAACGGACAGAGATATTCGATGGATTGTATGATTTATTGGATGATGTTCAGGACTCAAATGCAACATATAAAGACCTCGAGGTGGGTTTAACCGGCGGGTTTATGATCATGGATTATGAAGGCGATGAGATGGCTATGAGTGACATGGCTATTACTATGATCATTACATTCGTATTGATTTTAATAATCTTATTCATGTCATTCAGAAGTTTTTCGTTACCAGTGCTTGCCCTGGTGCCACTATTGGTTGGGATCGTGATTACTGCAGGTTTGATCTATATCATGTTCGGTGCCCTAAATATGATTGCTGCGGTCTTCGCGGTGCTGCTGTTAGGACTGGGCATTGCTTTCAGTATCCATATTCTAACCAGGTTCAACGAGGAGATGCAGGGAAATTCCAATATGCGGAAGGCATTTCAAAAGACGTCCGTCAACACCGGTAAAGCTGTGGTAATGGGTGCCATTACAACTGCTATAGCATTTGGTGCCTTAGCATTCAGCAAAACCCAAGCCATGTACCAGATGGGTATCATATTATCAATCGGATTAGTAATTACAATGGTTTGTGTATTATTCATTCTACCTGCATTGGTAACATTGAGGTTAAGACGTGGTAAACTTAAGCAAAACATGCAAAAGAGTGCTAGGTATGAGGTGTTAGGGAAAATTGGGTACGGCACTTCAAAATATGCCACGATCTTTGTGGCCTTCTTTATCTTGATTGGAGTGTTCATCGCAATCCAAGCACCAACTGCAGAGATGGAGGATGATATGACCCAACTACAACCAACAACACTTCCTGCTTACAAAACGATGGAGAAGGTTAAAGATAATTTCAATTACACTGAAGATTACCTGTTAAGTGTCGCTGATAGTTATGATAAATTGGTTGAAAGTGTGGAAAGCTTTAGAACACACCCGGAAGTTATGCAAGTAGAATCCATACTAGATTTCTTACCACAGAATCAGTCTGATAAAATTTCAATTATAGACCAGAGTAGAACAAGCAATCCAGACCGAGCAAATATATCTTGGTTGAATATAGATGAAATGACCTGGGAAGAGTTACCAGAGAGCATAAAACAGAATTGGGTTGTAGAGTCCGAGGATGGTGAAAATGTTAAATTCCTCATAAAGATCAAAGCCTGGGGCAACATCTGGGAAGAAGATTATCGGAACGACCTGGTAGAGGACCTCGAAGAGATCAATCCAACTATTGTGGGCGGTGTGATCATGTGGAACAAGCTACTTACTGTATTATCAGAAGATATCATCTGGGTAACGGTTTATGCTACAATTCCAATATTCATAGTAGCTTATATTGGATTTCGAAAGCGCAATCCAATCTATTCATTATTGGTCCTATTACCCATTGCAGGTGGTGTCGGTGGTATCTTAGCATTAAGTGAAATTCTTAGTATTAGCCTGAATGTCGTTTCAATTATGATGATACCACTGGTCATTGGCATCGGGATCGATGATGGTATTCATATATTGCATAGATATTCCGAAGAGGGATTCGGATCAATTCCAAAGGTCGTGCAAAACACTGGTAAAGCTATATTTTTAACCACTGCAACCACAACTCTAGCCTTCTCATCATTTCTGGTTGCTGAGCATCCCGGCCTGCATGCGCTCGGACAAGTGCCAGTGGTGGGATTGATTCTAGCTTTCATCGCCTCAATTGTATTTTTACCTGCGTTAATAAGGTTGACACTGGATAGGTCAAAGGTTGCCCGAGCGGCTCATTCAATTCAAGCCGCTAAACAACCATCTGGGTAGAACCCTGACCAAGGGTTTGTTAATGGTCGATAAATATTATCCCATAATCAACTCTTGCCCCATACAGGGTGGGACCTCCCCATCCCACCCTCTTTTATTAAAAGATGATTAAACTATCATGAACGAAAATGCTGCTAAATCCAAACAAGAAAGAGTAAGAGAGATCGAAGATAGAAAGATGGAGATATGTGTGTTGATTTATATGAAAAAATTATCAGTGAAAGAAAAAATTTTCTACGGCTTGATCCTTAATGAAAAGAGAGTCTACAAGCATTGGTATACAAGGTTCTTAATATGTGGTGTAAGCCTTGATAGAATCCGCAAGGTCGTATCTCGAATAAACAAATTCAATGTATGGTGCAATGAGTGGTCAAGGGAGGGTGAGAAGTTAGAAAAACTTGCCCGTGACGCTTTAGATAAGGGAAACATCCAATCTGCCAGGTGCTTGTTCCATGAGGCCGCCGGTTGTTTCCATATTGGCCAGCATTTCTTCTTTTTGGATTTTCAACAAAAAAATAAAGCCCAGGACAAGGCAAGAGAAAATTATCAGGAGGCAATAAAATTGTATAAAGAAAAGGA
>JBHLSA010000198.1:0-4011 GCA_048882025.1 Candidatus Thorarchaeota archaeon
GGTTAGGATTGGCTGAAGTATATGTTAATCCAACCGGAGGTACATTGATTGCTTCCGCAAGTGCAGTAACTGCTGTTAACCGATTGTTAGGAAGTTCACAAACACTAGATGCTGATATATACAAAGGTGGAGATGGCTATACAATTACCGGTCAACAAACAACCCCTGTACTATATCAAACACAAGGATCCTCAGCTAGAGCATTTGGTACAGTGTATCTATCATTACCAAAAAGATAGGATACTAAAACAGATCTTCATCAAAAGGGGACTTAATACTGGCAACTTGGATGACCTCGTTCAATATCTTGATAGTTACTTCAACCGTCTTCCAGATAGGAGAAGTGATCTATTCAGTGCTGAAGAGATTGCTGAGAACTTTCTCCAGAAACATCCATTCGTTGGACAATCCTTTGGCAAATCCAAGTCAGGAACAATGGCGCGTATCAAGAAAGGATTCCAACTTAGAGTATGGCGATTGACTTGGGTACAGAGCTTCACTGGATTAGCTCAAGATGTCTTGGTCTTTGCAGCGTTATACATCGGAATCCTGTTTCCAGATGCAGTGACTCCCACAGGAGGAGTTACAATAGATTACCTCTTTCTAGGAATATTTTGCATTTCTTTGCCATTGTACTTCGGATTGGTAATTGCTGGATTCTTCTATGACAAAAAACTCAGAATGTGGTCTCCTGATACTGTTGTGAAAGTTGAGCGTACGCCGTTTAGCTATGTTCCTAGCCCCCGAATTAAGACATTTGCATTGCCCTTCTTTCATGTTATGTTGTCATTCTATTATGAACTCTTCAATGAGATTGGTATTGAAACAATCGAACTTGAGCGATTGATTATGTATTTGGAGAACTATTCGCATCTTAGACCGGATAGGACCTCTGATATCGACTTGGCAAAGAAAATGAGATCAGAGTATGGAGCTATATTTCATGAACGTGGAGTTGAGTAAAAAATGGGTATTAGAAAGTGGATTATGAAGCAGTATTGGAGATTGGTTCAAGTACGAGGGATATGGAACCTTTTCTATGGGATTCTCCTCTTGGCAATTGCGTACTATATGTATATCCCCTTTTTCTATGACATGGGTGCGACTGGTCCATTCGTACTTGCTGGAGTGTTACTCATCACATTCCTGATTATCGGATATCTATATGATCGAGTTTTCGTAATGTGGGGACCTCAGCAAGAGGTTTCTATCGAAAGAAATCCTTTCTCATTTGTACCCCAACCACAAGATCATATCTTCTGGTTTCCAACATATGCAGGAATACTTGAAGCGAGTGCAAAGCTAGCTGAAGCATTTGACTTGGATATGACCACAATCAGAGAAACTCGCGAGTACTTCGATGAACTGCAGAACTTTTCCCCATTGACTCCAGGAGACATTGATAGGGCAATCGAACATAGGATAGAGTTTGTGAAAAGTCATCCATTTGCAGAGATAACAAGATCCTCGGATGAACAAGAGGATTAGTGATGAGGAATGGACAGGTTCTACACCTCTTCTGTTTCAACACTCTCTTGACTTGAATCTGGTATTTCTTCATCTCCTATCTTACTAAGGTCACCTAATCCTTCACCAACTTTGGAAACATAGGGCAGACCAAACAAGTCCCCTGCAAGAGCAACGGCCCTGTCTACAAGTGCAAATGCAACTCCATTCTGAGTCGGTCTTCCTAGAACATAGAAAACTAATGCGAAACCACCTTCAACAATTCCAAGTCCTGCGAGAGAAACAGGAATGAATGACACCGCAGTGAGTGCAGGGAAGATGAATAGATACCACTCAATTGGAATCGCTAAACCAAGTGCATAGCCAACAGCCATCCACCGGGTTGCTGTCAGGAGCCATCCGATAATTGTGATGAGAAACGCGACACCTGCCTTCTTTGGAGAATATCCTGCAGATTCAGCATATTTCGAATATTGAGTATACAATCGATCAACGAACCGAATCCGTGTAACTATCTTCATCAAAGGTTTTGGAATCTTGTTAAATGCCAAAATAGCAAATCCAACAGTTAGGGCAATCACTAGAGTAAGAGAGAGAAATCCATAGAGGTATAGATTCGCAGTCGCTCCAATCGCATAGAACACTGTTAGGATCGCTAGTCCTAGGAGAACGCCTCTAAGTAAGAAATCGAAGATCTGTCCGAAGAACATTACATTGAGCACTCGACCTTTTCGAACATCAGGGCATTCGCGCCCAACAATTAGCGGAGTTGCAAAATATCCAGCTCTCCCAGGAGTTGTATCAGCAAGAATCATGCCTCCTAGGTTCGCCTTGAATATTGGCCAATAGAGATCCAGACGCTCCAAAAGGTATGCTATTCTTAATGCTGTTGCACCAGTTGCTACAAGATGGATTCCTATCGCAATGAGAAGCCATTCCCAGGCTGCATTTGAGATGACAACCAGAAGATCCTCAGGTCTTGAATAGTAAATTATGAGTGCTAGTAAAAGAACTCCTATGACTAGTCGAAGGATCGTTCCTCGTTTTATTCTCATGAATTTGTCTCCTAGATTCTACGCAATAGAACTTTGATAAGCTGTTTCAGATGTTTTGTGAACTCTCTCATGAAACTTGCTTTTGATTCACCCTCCGTACGCAAGCCTAGTACTGCTGGAACTTCTACAATCTTGAATCGTTTTCTGGCAAGCTTTACTGCTATCTCAGCAACACCATCAAATCCGTCTTGAGTAATCTCAATGCTTCTGATGGCAGATGTTTTCATAACTCTGAACATCCCTGTCCAACATGTCAGCCATTTTCCAACAATAATTGAATAGAGGATGCTGATTGATTTGCTTGGAATTATTCGGACTTGGCTTACTCCTACAACATCTCCATTTTTCATGTATGGCGACCCAATAATGACATCGACATCACTTTGAACTTTTTCTAGAAGATTCATAATCTGGTCTGGCGAGTAGCTCAAATCGCAATCAATGCTTATTACCCAAGGATGTTTAGCATTTTTATATCCCGTTCTCAAAGCCGCTCCCAAACCTTGGTTGACAGAGTGATGTATAACTCTGACATCACGTCTTCTCGAAGCTATTTCATCACTTATTTCACCCGTGCTATCACTTGAACCATCATTGACTATAAGTATCTCAAAATCTATACTGTTTTTCTTTAGCTCTGGAATCAATTCAGTTTCAATCCGATGAATACTTCCAGCCTCATTATATGCTGGAATTAGAACATCGTAAATCATGTCTTTGTAATACCACCGGGTGAGAGCCTAACATATTCTTCTACTAGATAATGCTTTCCATCTCCAGAATGTCTGAACCGGCCTTTCTCATCGAAAGTCATCAATACACAGCCTTCCTGTTTTGTTTTCAAAGCCACCATTGGATAACCTCTTTCAATCTGTTGAGATGGACTGTACTGTAGCTCTTCCGAATTGAATGCATCAACTATTGTCTTCACAATGCGTTTACCTGCATTTCCTTCATACAAGAATTTTCGACCCACAAGATCTAATTCAAGTATGAGATTTGCTTCCTGCTTAATTGAAAGGCTTTCAGCTGTGACTAATCTATTGAATCCTGCCCATACTGTTTCTGGCCATTCGGTATTCTCCCGAATAGTTAGTGTCGGTTTTCCAAGGAGTGCGGCCTCTTCTTGAACGCCACCACTATCGGTCACTATAAGCTCTGAGTTTCTCAATAGATTCAAGAAGCTTAGGTACCCCATTGGGGAAACTAGTTTCACTCTCTCCTCGTCAACGAATTTAGTCAAACCAAACTCTTGAATCATTTTCTTTGTTCTCGGGTGAATTGGAAAGATGCACTTCATTGGTAACTGTGATAGTCCTTTCACTATCTCTGCAAGTCTATCCTTATTGTCTGTATTTCCAGCTCGGTGAATCGTTGCAACACAATAAGGCGACTCAAAATCTGTCTTCTTATCACCTAATAGTTTTAGACCTTCATCTAGAGCATCCAATGCTGTATTGCCAACAAGAAACACCCTCTTAGGGTCTGA
>JBHLSA010000199.1:0-3985 GCA_048882025.1 Candidatus Thorarchaeota archaeon
GTTTTTTGCATCTGTTTTCGTAAAATTAGGTAATTTTTGCAGAGTGCCTTTTTGCAATGTTTGAAGCATATTATTCAGGGATTTCTTTTTGATAGACGGCTGTAAGCTAGATTACTTAAATTGATTTAAGAATGTGTGAACAACGGATTATGTGAGTTTTGTTTCGGCGGATTCTATGCGTTGATTGAGCAACTTGGTCATTTCTTCGGTTTTATCATCAGATAGCTTATTGAAAAGGATCGTTGGTTTTGGCAATCCCATACCAGGATTAAGCGGGATTAAACATTCATCAGTTAGGACTTGGTGAATGTTCCCTGTCAGACTCAATTGTTTCCAAAGGGTTTCGGCTACCGATGGCATTATAGGTTCTATTAGGATGGCAATGGCTTTCAATAATTGTAGACATTGATACAAGTCAACTTGGCATTGCTCTGGATTCTTTTTGATGGATTTCCATGGTTCGCATTGTTGGAAAAAGACGTTTCCAAATGTTGCAAGTTGCATTGCGGCGTTCACAGCCTCCTTGAAGCGGAAATCGCCCACTGCATTTCGAATTTCATCAATAGCTTTTTCAATTTGCTCTTGAGTTTGTGGCAGAATATTGCCGTTAGGAATTTTCTTGAAATTCTTAGAAATAAAAAGGAGTGTTCGATAAGCATAGTTGCCTAAAATACCTACTAATTCGTTGTTTACCTTGGTTTGGAACTCTTTCCAAACAAAGTCCAGATCTCTAGTAAATCCTGTATAAGAGAGGATATAGTATCGAACGGCATCTAGATTGATGTTGTTCTTGATGAAATCTTCTTCAATATCAATGACAAATCCACGGCTTTTTGAAAGACCATGTCCTTCGACTTTGACCATGCCGCTTGCTACTATTGCATAGGGTGTGTTATAATTGACGCCTTTGAGTATAGCTGGCCAAAAAATTGCATGATGATAGACGATATCTGCACCAATAAAGTGGATGAGTTTTCCATCACGAATCCAATAATCTTCCCAATTTGCACCTGTTTGTCGTGCCCATTCTTCAGTAAAAGAAATATACCCTGCATAATTTTCGGCCCACACATATAGAACTAGCTCTTCGTCATCAGGGTAAGGGATACCCCAATTGAGGTTTCGAGAAATCGCCCAGTCTTTGAGACCCTGTCGAATCCATCCTAGAGCATAGTTTCTTGCTAGTGGAGTTCCTTTAAGTTGTTCATTAAAAGAAATTAGAAAATCCGAGAATGGTGCGAGTTTGAGAAAATGATGTCTTGTTTTTCGTTTGATTGCAGGTGAGCCGCATATAACGCACCGCGGGTTAATAAGTTGGTCTGCGTCAAGATAGCGTTGACATCCTTGGTCACATTCATCGCCACGGGCTTGAGCTCCACAAAAGGGGCATGTACCAACTAAGAAACGATCTGCTAAGAAATTCTTACACGTATTACAATAAGGAAGTTCTATTTCACGGGCTTCCACATGGCCTTCTTTCTCAAGGGTCCTTATAATGGTTTGAGCACGATTGTAATGATATGGCGCTTCAGTTGTGCCATATAAATCGACACCAATATTCATTTTTTTGAATATGGCTTCATAGTGCTTGTGATACTTTTCCGCAAAATCCTGAGGTGACATGCCTACTTGGGCGGCTGTGAGTTCAATTGGAGCACCATGGGTATCTGAACCGCATACAAATCGCACATCGTATCCAAAATGTTTCAAATACCTTACATAGACGTCGCCTGGGATGTAGGTTCGAAGATGTCCGATGTGGGCTGTTCCATTGGTGTAGGGCAGTCCACACGTTACTAGAATTTTGTCATTCTTACTAAGATCCATGCAGAAACCTCCTCAGGAATTTGAGCATAGTCATTTGGGCTCGATATTTTGAAAGGTTGGTTCACATGGACATGCGTAACCTTTGAAGTTTTTCATTTCCTCGTCACAATGTTGAATTGCTATGAGTCCTTACACTAATAATTTAGATGAAGTTCCTACCGCTAGATTTACTTATAAGGAAATAAATGAAAATTGAATGGTTTATCAACTTTTGTTGGCGGCGTGCCCAACCATGAAATTAACTGCGATAATTCTAATTGATGTCGACCCACCACTCACAGATGTGGTATTCGACTCCTTGAAAGACTTGCCTGTTATCAAGGAAATATCTTCGGTGTATGGGATTCATGACATTTTTTGTTTGATAGAAGTAGCCGATGAAGAAGAGTTGAATGATTTTATTTTCAAGCGGCTACGACCAACGGAGGGTGTCAAAGAAACTCTTACTCTTATGGTATCTAACTCAGTTCGTAAAGAGTAGGTATCGTGTCTATATTAGGAGTGCTAAATGCTATTAAACTACAAAGTCTTTCGATTCTTGGTGAATGCTGTATACTAATTTTTGCTTCCCAAGTGGGTAGTTTAAATATTTCTCAGAAATCTCTTCTTTGAAGGAAGTGAAGGGATTGATGTAATGTTGTGTCCGCATCGTTCCTCGCCCTCCCCTCGCTCCCCCTCCCTCCCCATTTTCAATGGCACCTTCGCTTCCTTCTTCATTTTCTTTTACGATGAATGCTCATTTTTTATTCTTCACTTAGAGTCGTTTATCTAATAAGAAGAATAAGTACATATGCCGTTATCAAGTACGTAAATGGGGTTTTTTTGTGTCAGTTAATCAGAGTGTGCAGGACGCCCAAAACTCTGGACATCTGAAGAAAGCAGATTACGTTGTAAAGGTCGTTATTGTGGGGGACTGGGGGGTTGGTAAAACGAGCCTTATCAGGCGATTTGCAGAAAATAAATTCGAGCATGATTACAAACCAACCATCGGTGTTAATGTTGTGACGAAAATAATCGATGTTGAGGGACGAAAATTAAAGCTTCAAATGTTTGATACAGGTGGACAAGAACGACTCCAGCCCCTCCGTCAACGCTATTATACTGGAGCGAATGCGGCGATCTTTGTTTTCGATGTGACTCGGGTTTCTTCTGCAGTAGCAATTGAGAAAACGTGGATAGAAGAAGTAGAAGCAGCTTTGGGCTCTGATTTTGAACGTATTGTAATAGCAAATAAGATTGATTTAGAACCTGATCGAGTAGTATCCGAATATGCCGCAAAACAGGCTACGGATCGCATTAAAGGAGCATATTACGAAACAAGTGCATTAGATGGGCAAAATGTGCATGAGGCTTTTACAGAGTTAGCACATAGGATTTTGAAACGGTTCTTTAGCGAGGTTTAATGCCATGGCCCTAAGAAGAGATAAAATCAGTGAACAATATGTTCTGCTAGCGTTTTTAGTCGAACAAGTTCTCAAATTGGAGAAGGGAGAAGACCTTGTTGTTGTGGATTCTTATTTTGGTCCTATTGAGTGTAAACCGAAAAACAGAGTTGTAGATCCAGATTCGCTTCAGAGTTCACTTAATCTTTTTTGTAAAGATGTTCAGAGAGGCATCGATGAAGAACCACGGAGAACCTATCTAATCAAACAAACCCATGCATTAGAATTACTCCTTAGATTCGCTCTCGAAGAAAGAGTGACCTTCAGTGAACGCGTGAAGATGGGATTAGATGTTGACGTCGTCACAGTGCCTAGTGAAAGGATTGAAGAACTAACTGATCAGGTGGTTCGGGCATTAAGAAAACATGTTCATAAAGGCGATCTTACTTCAATGGCGACTCGTTGGCGTAAAAAAGAAATGACGACTGGTCCAGAAATTATTCCTTTGGCTCAAGATGTGGCTGCTGAGGCTCGACGTGCAACACAAAAGGTTCTCTTTGAATTACCTGAAACAGAGAGCGTAGTATTTCGTGCAGTTACAGAATCACCTTGGTCTGCATATAATTATTATCAGGGTAATTTTCAGGCGATTATTGAAATCAACACCAACTTACCCCGCAGTAAATACACACTTTGGCACTGGGTAACCCACGAAACCTATCCTGGACACCAAACTCAATTGGTTCAGCGTGAATCGGAGTATTATCAAGGAACCC
>JBHLSA010000200.1:0-3984 GCA_048882025.1 Candidatus Thorarchaeota archaeon
TTTTGAAACGGACCCTACTCCTTTTTTGAAGTATTTGAAACCGTGTTAAAATCGCATAAGAATGTTTGCTTCTTTTGTACAGGATTATATTATGGGCAAAGGAATTCAAAAGGCTTAATCTATGCATTCAGCAGAACTAAATAGCAGAATCACTGTTCTGGCCTGTATGGCTCGTATTACTGTCCTCGGTGGCTGTGGTGCAGTTGGAAGCATAGCAGTCCAAACGCTTAGGAATATGCCCGATTTTGATCAAATCGTTATCGCAGACATCAACACTGAAAAAGCAGAGGTTCTTGCCAGTGAACCTGGCAAAGCTTGTAAACCATTAGAAGTCGATGTTTTAAATACTAAAGCTCTCCAAAATGCAATTCAGGGTTCCGAAGTTGTTCTCAACTGTGTTGGGCCATTTTATAGATATGGACCACTTATTCTCCAAGCGGCCATCAAAACCGGTGTTAATTACGTGGATATATGTGATGACGTCGAACCGACTCGTACTTTACTAGATATGGATGCAGCTGCAAAGAAAGTCAACGTTTCGGCTTGCATTGGAATGGGAAGCTCTCCAGGCGTAACAAATTTATTAGTACGATTTGCCGCAGATCAACTCCTTGATAGCATCAACGCAATTGACATCTACCATGCTCATGGAGGGGAACCGACTGAAGGCGCCGCTGTCATCGCCCACCGCATCCATGCAATGACCTCCGACATCCCACTGTTTCTTGATGGAAAACTACAAACTGTTCAGTTCTTGAATCAGAGGGGAATCGATCTCCGTGAAGAGATAGATTTTCATCAGATTGGAACACATCAAGTCTTTCCTTATCCCCATCCTGAAACGATTACACTACCCAAATACATAAAATGCCAACGAGTTACCAACAAAGGAACTGTGTTACCTGGCGAGTACTTCCAGTTTATTATTAATCTCGTAAAGCTTGGAATTATTAGTGAAGAGCCTATTAACGTTAAAGGACAATTAGTTGTACCCCTTGATTTCATCATTGCCTATATTATCAATGAACGAGAACGAATTCTTAAAGAAACCAATTTTGGTAAACAACGCGGTTGCGTTAAAATTGTTGTGACAGGAACGAGAAAAGACAAATCACATCAGTATGTATTCTCCATGTCATCAATCGGACAAGCCATGGGCGAAGGCACAGGTATACCCGCTGCTCTTGGAGCAATTCTTATGCACCGAAGAAAAATACCTGCCAAAGGCGTCAATCCTCCTGAAGCCTGCATAAAACCAATGGATTTTCTCGCCATCATGCAAGAATCCCTCCAACTTGAACAAATCACGGGTAAAAGTTCGCCACTTCTCATAGAATCAATTGATTATAAAGGCGATGTCAAGCAACTCTCACTCTAATCTCCTAGTTTTCCATTTCCAAAGCTTATTTCAAAGGATACTACCCAATACATCTACTCATTATCGTTAGGATGGAAATGACTTGAATTCATCTAAAACGAACGAGAAGTACATTCTAGCCATTGATCATGGTACATCAGCAATGAAACCTGCCATCGTCTCAACGCATGGTGAAATTATCGACTGGGCTTGTGAAAACACAGCGCTTCACCTCAAACCCAGAGGAGGTGCTGAACAAGATCCTGAAGATTGGTGGCAAGCATTCCTAAAAGCCTCAACCGCTCTAATTGAAAAAAATTCTAGTTTAGCTGATGATATTGTTGCAGTGTGTAATACGAGCCAATGGTCAGGGACAGTAGCCATTGATGAAAATGGGCATCATCTCATGAATGCGGTCATATGGATGGATTCTCGTGGTGCTCCTTTCATTCGAAAAAAATTGAAAGGACTAATTAACATTCAAGGGTACTCAGTTCTTCATCTCATACGATGGCTACGAAAGACTGGTGGAATCCCTACCAAAAGTGGGAAAGACCCGATTGCTCACATTCTCTATATCCAAAACGAGCTACCAGAAATTTATGACCAGACTTACAAATTTCTCGAACCCACCGATTATATCAACATGAAACTATCAGGCAAAATCGCGGCATCTGCTCCTTCTATGATGTTATACTGGATCACTAATACCCAAAATATCAACAATATCCATTATGATAAAGGTCTTATCACGCGCATCGGCATCCATCACGATAAACTCCCACCACTAAAACAATCGATTGACATCGTGGGCCATTTACAAGAAGAGGTTGCAAACATACTGGGACTCAAGAAAGATGTGAAGGTCTTTGTTAGCGCCCCTGACATACCATCCGCTGTTATCGGGTCTGGAGCTGTTGCTAATTATAAAGGCCACATCTATATTGGCACTAGTAGCTGGGTGACTTGCCATGTTCCCTATAAAAAGACCGATATAGGCTCCAACATAGCTTCATTGCCTTCTGCCATCCCTAGTCGCTATTTCATCGCAGACGAACAGGAAACTGCTGGTGCCTGCCTTACCTTCCTACGGGATAAAATCTTTTATCCAGACGATGACACCAAATGTGGGAACCAGGCGGTGTATCAGGAGTTCGATAAAATTATCGAAGAAATTCCTGCAGGTAGTAACAACATCATCTTTACTCCTTGGCTCTATGGAGAACGTACACCCGTTGAAGATCACACGTTACGTGGAGCTTGGTTTAACCTCTCGTTAGATAGTGATAAAAGTCACATTATTCGCGCTGTGTTCGAAGGAGTTGCTTATAATAGCCGATGGATACTGAATGCTATTGAAAAGTTCATTAAACAACCAATGGAAACCCTTAATATGATTGGAGGCGGAGCTCAGTCAGATATCTGGTGCCAAATCTATGCAGATGTATTGAATCGGAATATTCGACAGGTTCATGATCCAATTCAAGCAAACGCCCGAGGAGCCGCATTTATCGCAAGCGTAGGTTTGGGTTACATCTCTTTTGATGATATTCCCAATCTTATTAGAATCTCGAAAACTTACAAACCCAATCCAGCAAATCGAAAAATCTATGATACTCTATTTACGGAATATATTGGCATTTATAAAGCCAATAAAGATCTCTACAAGCGCCTAAATACCCAAACATCCGAAATTTAGGCTTGCACTATTTTTTCTTCGTTTTCGCTAATAACTCAATCCAACGAGACCGGTCGAAATATACTTCATTGCGAGTAATTTTTCCATCATCTAGTTCAACAATATCCATTCCAAACTCAACAAGCTTCTTTTTTCCTACAGGAATAACAGCACGCCATTTCAATGTAAATCCCTTAAGAGTTGGAAATACTTCCACTGGTTCCCATACCCAATCGGGATTTAGTGCAAGAAGCTTTGTAAAATATACCTTTAATTGATCGTGCCCCTGAATCCCATTTTGATTTGCTGGATCGCTGTAAAAGGCATTCTTAGCATAAAAATCTAGTAAAATATCCGGATTATTACCAGTCCATGCAGGAAGCCACTGGCGACAAAATTCAAGAATGTAAGCCTCTTCGCTCATTGAGTTTCCCTTCGTTTAATACCTTAGTTTCTTAATTATTTAATCATTCAGCCTTTGTTCAATTAAACCTTCTACTGTAAATCCGAAACAATGAAAAATCCATCGCGGACTCCTAAAATAACACAAAGAGCTCCTCCAACAGAGAAAATCAATATAAGTAATATTCAAAATATCTAGAAATGGTTCATGTTTGGGGACGAGAATATGGTACGGGAGAAACTCATCTTTTTATTATTAATCTTGGTCTCAATTCTATCGATGAGTGTTCCGACAGAGCCATCGAGCGCATTTGTAAAAGTTCCTTTGCAAACCACACTTTCACCCTATTCAGGAACAGGTAATGAAATCAATATTTATGAATTTGCCAGAAATGATAGCTCCACATTTTTCAATGCCCATAATAATACTGCATTTTCCTACTCATCGAGCTGGTTCCCTGCCAACTATCAGGGGTACCAAATGCATGCCGAAATAACTAATCTTCGTAAAAGTGTTAATCCAATAAACAATGGGGATTTTGACCAA
>JBHLSA010000201.1:0-3984 GCA_048882025.1 Candidatus Thorarchaeota archaeon
GTAAGGACCATTGCACGATAGTTACCAAATTGGTCGACTGTAAGGTCTAATCGTTCACAAACCTCGGCAATGAACGTGTCTACATCATCTGTAGCTTCCACTTCTACCACATGTTTAGCAAAATCTTTTGCAGTAGGTGCCATTTTGCGTTCTTTAAGGGGTTCACCAAAACATGCCACAACTGCTGTCATTAGGTCATCAGTGGCCACACGGATATAGACCTCAACGGTCATTCCTCCTCGTTGAGTTATACGAGTCTGCAGTTGCATCGTTAGGCTTCGATCCTCATTGAACGCACGAAGCCCACCACCCATATCTTCTTCACGAACCCGCAACTCCAATCGATCCACGACACACTTGAACGCCTTCTCAGCAGGTGGGAACTGGTGAAATTCATATTTCAATTCTTTAGCCACACTCATCACCCATTAGAATCAACTACTACGAGGCTGAGTAATACACTATTATTTTTACTGTTCATATATGAACCTTTCACGAGCCAACTAATATTGAATATAAACTCCTCTCTTCATGGGTTTATTTCTATTTTCAGGAGTTTTGTCGTTTTTAAGGCTTGAAAGCTAGTGAAAGGTAATAGATTATAATAGGAAAACACCAAGAATGCAGAAAATCCTTCTAGGCTTTCTAGGAATTGTATTATCATGAAACGCTCTCGTTTAATGCCAATATCCTTTCTTGTTCTCTTTCTTAGTATGCTGATTTTCATTCAACCCGCCTTCCCCCTGATCGATTTGCCTAGTTTACCCAAAACGGTATCTGCCCAAACTGAATTTGTAGCCAATACAACAACTGGAACCGCCACGGTTGAATGCTATACATCACCCGATTCTTCATATAACGTGACCCTCAACTACCTCCGGCAAGCTCAGAAAGAGATTCTCATGGAGATGTATGCCATAAGTAATGGCTTTCTCTTACGTGAATTTACAGATGCTTTAGGTCGAAATGGTACAATGAACATTCAAGTGATAGTTTCACGTAAATGGGCTAGTGGTTCTGAAAATCATTGGACACATGCATCACTTTACAATATTTCTAGCTTACCTGGCTATGGAGCTAATGTTCAAGCGTATTTTTCGCGAGCCGATCTCAGCTTTGATCATGCTAAATTCATCATTATTGACCGGGAAGTCGTACTCGTCCAAAGTGCAAATTGGGCTAAATCTGGAATTCCTCCTCGTAATAGTGATGGAAACCGTGAATGGGGTGTTGCCATTCGTAATCCTGATGTCGTAAACTATTTTCTCAATGTCTTCACCGCCGATGTAATGACTGCTACTCCCTATGTGCAAGATGGCGATGATTATGACTTACTCTCATCTGCTGTCTACACAGGCCCCTATCCTGCACCCTTTACAAATCAAACCTATTCTGGTTTGATGACAATTACGTCTTTGGTCTCTCCAAACGAATCTATTCCCGCAATTGTAAACTTAATTGACAGTGCCACATCAACCCTTGATGTGCAACAAATGTATTCGAAGATGGATTGGGATGGATCCCCCAATCAATTCAATGACGCTATTATTGCTGCAGCCACTCGTGGTGTGGTCTGCCGCGTCATGCTTGATAACCAAAGTTCGGGTATGCAAGAGGTTGCTGAAATGTTCTTAGCTAATGGTGTCCAAGTCGCATTTACTAACCAAACCTACTTTGGATGGACCCATAATAAAGGCGTTATAGCAGATGGTCAATCAGTGCTAATATCAAGTATCAATTGGAGTAATGAATCAGTCAGCGAAAACCGCGAAGCTGGAGTCATTATCTCCCATACAGGGGTTGCCAATTATTTCGCTCAAGTCTTTCAGTGGGACTGGGAGGTTGGTGAATTCCTTGGTCAGCCTGTTCCCGTACCTACACTCAGTGGTCCTAGCCAAACAACAGACGGCATGGTTTCCTTAACGTGGTCAATCACATCAGGAGCCAGTGATATTGATTATTATCAACTCCAAGTGAGCAATGCAAGCGACTTTTCTCTCATTCTCAGTCAAGTTGATGTCACTGGAACTAGCCGAACAGTTGATTTAACCTCCTATGGACCCGGAGTATACTATTTCCGAGTTCGTGCAGTGAATATCAATGGCACACAAAGTGCTTGGAGTAATGTCGTGTCAACCACTTACCAAATTCCAATTCCATTGGAATGGATTATCATAGGCACGGTAGCAGTTATTGTTGTCTTTGTCATTATCTTTTTCTTCAACTGGTTCAGAAAACGAAGGTAAATTTTCACATTTCGAAAATAGTAGGAGAGGCATCTGTTTTAGATGCCTCCTCCTAGACTTTTTTCGGAGAAATTTCGGTCAATCCAACGGAGTTAATCATAAAAAGGGATATCCCCACTCAGAAATCTATAGACGAACCGCTTTAGGGCTGCATCTCCTTCACTAGTTCGCCCTGCACGCCAATGAAGCCGACAAACATAATCCAATAAAGGCCGAAGTCTTTCGACTTGATTTGCCCGAAAAAGGGCTGCCTGTTGCCTTTCTGTTCGATGAGGTTGGAGCTCTTGGAGCACTTCCCAGAGAATGCGATCTGATTCCGCCTGAGGTTGGAAGAGTTCAGTCACGTTTATTATCCTCCTCTTAGAGTGTTTCTCACAAGGCTACTAAAAGGAAGAGAGGGTCTCGGATAAGTGAAAATCTAGAATCCATTTCACACACTATTTGCTCCCAGTAGCTGAGGATCACTTTACAAAGACATATCAAGGAGGACCTTCAGGATATTAACTGAGGAAACTGCTTGTGTCCCATCCTGAATCAGAGAATATCAGTGGAATCTCTCGTTGGTATTCACTCTGTCTTCTCATAATACCGAGTATACTCATAATCATCTTTCTCGTTGGATCAATTCCATTTAGTCCATTAACAATCGGCTTCGCAACCTTTGTTGTTCTTGTATTATTGTTAATGGGCATTAGCCTACCTCTTATAACTGATAAAAACTATCGGAGCCGTCTTACAAATTGGTTTCAACGTCGAATCAAAATACGAACAGAATTTGAGATTCAGGAAAATCTTGAATCTACGCCGCTGTCTCCTACACTTGTTATGCCCAAGCTACAAACGGAAGACGGCACCCCTGTTCCTGTCATGTTCACAGAAGAGACACCACTAAAAATCGTTCGCTCGTTAACGGATGTGATAAACCAGCTCCCTGAACTCGAGGCCATGGTTGAAGAATTGAATACCCATATAAGCCCACACCATACTTCTCGCTTTTCCTTTGCTCTACGGGAGAAATTAGTGATTGAGAAAAGTGCAGCTAACTCTTTGTTAGCCTCACTACTAACCCAATATAGCAAAAAAACAATATCTAAAAAATATTTTCAGCAGAAACGGGCTAATTTGCTACAAACCATAAAAAAACTTGACATAGCCTTAGATGAAGTTCAATCTAATTCAACGCCTGAAATTCCACCTTAAAACCAATAACAAGAATATAAGTTCCTTTAACACTGATTCTACCACGCAATTAATCCATTGAGGATTTCCTTTATGCCACCTTTACAAACTGTCATAGTGGTTAGCCATACCCACTGGGATCGTGAATGGTATTTACCCTTTGAAGAATTCCGTTGGCAACTTGTTAAGACAATGGACCAATTACTTGACTTACTTAAACACAACCCAAAGTATCACCATTTCACTTTGGACGGTCAAACCATTCTCCTTGATGATTATCTTGCCATTCGCCCCAACCAGCATGAATATTTAAAAGAATTGATATCCAAGAATCGAATTCAAATTGGACCATGGTATGTTCTCATGGATGAGTTTCTCGTCAGTGGCGCCCCTGCGCCGGACAGGGTCTAGGTCCATGCGGAGCATCCGCCTCTTCTCCCGCCAGCTCAGAAGCAAGAAGCGAAGCAGGCCCAGCAGACCTAGATGCTTCCTGATCACCTTCGAGAGCCCTGTGTATAAGCGTTGAAATATTATCTGGTCTCATATGATCCTCAAAACG
>JBHLSA010000202.1:0-3981 GCA_048882025.1 Candidatus Thorarchaeota archaeon
TTTCGTTTAACACTACCACTGGGACGCTTGAAGTTCGCGGTGTAATTACGCATCTTGAAAACCTTACTGCGTTCCAAGAAGGTTGGTGGTGGGAGTATCAGGATTTCTTTATTCAACGCACATTATACATTGGGAATGTCCTTTACACACTTTCCCAAACGAAGCTCATGTACCACGATTTAGTTGACTTAAGCTATATTGGTGAAATAGCGCTAAAAATTGAAACCACTTGAACAGCTATAAGGATTCAAGATATTTGTGAATATTACGCGCAGCTAATTTTCCTTCACCTGCAGCGGCAATTACAGTTCCTTCGCCGCCTGTAAGGTCGCCAGCAGCCCAGACATTAGGGATGGAGGTTTTCAGACTTTCAGGGTCAACAACAACGTCACCCCAACGGTCGCATTCTAATTCAGGAGTGCAGCTAGGGACTGAGGGATTTGCTGAGGCTCCGATCGCAAAAATAACGGTATCAACGGAAAATTCAAATTCAGATCCTTCGATGGGTTCAGGTCGACATCGTCCGCTTTCATCAGGTTCACCTAAGCAGTTACGGAGGCATCGTATAATTTTAACGTGGCCATGTTCATCACCGAAGAGTTCAATCGGTTGTGTAAGGAATTGGAATTCGACACCTTCCTCTTTAGCATGGTGATATTCTTCTCGTCGAACCGGCATTTCGGCTTCTGACCTGCGATAAACAATGTGGACTTTATCAGCGCCTAGTCGGAGAGCAGTGCGGGCGCTATCCATTGCAGCATTGCCTCCACCAATTACAGCTACAGTCTGACCACGAATGATAGGAGTATCGTATTCGGGAAATTGATAGGCACGCATAAGATTAACCCGTGTAAGGAATTCGTTACTGCTGTAGGTACCCACAAGGTTGACTCCAGGGATTTGTAAGAATCGTGGGAGCCCGGCCCCAGAGGCAAGCAGAATTGCATCATATCCTTGTGAAAAGAGATCTTCGAGGGAGTATAACCGTCCAATGAACGCATTTAGATGGAATTCTGCACCGAGTTTTTTGAGATAATCAACTTCAGCTTTAACTATGGCTTTAGGAAGCCTGAATTCAGGAATTCCATAGATAAGAACACCACCAGGCTCGTGAAGACTTTCGAAAACTGTTACTTTATGCCCTAATAATGCGAGATCACCAGCAGCTGTGAGTCCAGCGGGTCCACTTCCTACAATAGCCACACGATGACCGCTTGGCTTGGGCAGCTTAGGCACTTGGACACCATGATCACGTTCCCAGTCAGCAAGAAAACGTTCAATTCGTCCAATTTCGATAGCATATCCCTTTTTACTAAGAATACAGCCTGCCTGGCATTGAACTTCCTGAGGACAAACACGCCCACAGATTGCAGGCAAGCTATTCTTTTCTTTAATAATTTGTATTGCTGAACGGTAATCTTTGGCACGAACAGCTTCTAGAAAGCGATGAATTTCAATGTCTACCGGACACCCAGTAATACATTTCGGATTCTTACATGCCATGCAGCGTTCAGCTTCAGCAAGAATTTGAGCTTCAGAATACCCTAAATTCACTTCATTAAAATTCGTGATACGCTTCTTTGGTTCCTGCTCCGGCATGATAGGAGGTGCAATTTCCCAAGGATGAGGTTTTCGTTTCTCAGTCTGTTCTTCTGGCGCCATTTTCAACCCTTCAATCCATGAACAGTGAACATCAAGGGGGCAAAGATTAGAGGATTAAAGCATTCCGCTAATTCAGAGTAAAGTTAACTTAAATGATGAGGATGTATTCCATTACCAGAGGTCTTTTACTACGTCATCTAAACCAAGTCTAACGAGGAGAGGGACAGTAGGTTTTCCAGTTTTAGAATCCCATTGACTACAGTCATAGAATTCATTCAATTGAGTATTTAGGTTTGGAATTTTCCCTTCGTTTAATCCAGTAGCATGAGGTTGCAATAAGGCAGGAGGAAGCGTATCATCTTTTGCAGTAATTCCACAGCGGATGTTGAACGCTCGTTTCAGCGTCATTGTACGTTCTCCAATTTCATAGAGCTGCTCTACGGTAACATCTCGTCCAGTTGCGGCTTTAATAAAAGGAATAACTGTAGAAGGTTGTCCAATTCCAAGTTTACACACAATGAGAGAGTTAAGTACTGTTTGCCAATTCCGGATCTTCGCAACCATTAGCCCTCGACCTTCATCACGGTGCCGATCAAAGGGTTCAATCCCGAATTCCTCGATTTCAACTCCCATATCCACAGAAACAACTTCACCCTGCATATGATTTGCGCCAACAGGAGATACCGCATACGAAAGAGCCATACCAA
Source organism: Candidatus Thorarchaeota archaeon (assembly GCA_048882025.1). Lineage (GTDB taxonomy): Archaea > Asgardarchaeota > Hermodarchaeia > Hermodarchaeales > Hermodarchaeaceae > Hermodarchaeum. The sequence goes on from JBHLSA010000202.1 coordinate 2,310, forward strand.
AAAAAGCGCGTGGATCATGCATTGGAACTTCAAGCCCTTTCACATGGATTGCGAGCTCAGGGATTCCAAATTTATCAGCGGCATATTTAACACCTTCAGCCAGAATTGCACCCAAACCCTCACGTTGGGCAATTAATTCGATGAGGCGAATCACCGTGATTGCATCACCAAACTGCAAATTCAGGGAGCCAACCAAATTCCTGGGTATTTTTCCCTGTTCATGAGCTATGAAACTAAAAGCAATTACATTCCCACAGGATATTGTGTCTAATCCATACAAGTCACATAAGTGGTTAGCTTGGCATATTAGAGCTAAATCATCATTTTCACACAAAGTTCCTAGAGAAGCTACTGATTCATATTCAGGACCCGCTACGTTCACTAAGGAAAAAGCATCCGATTTCACTGAAATTATTGGTCCACAACCAATCGGGCAAATATGACAATGAAATCGACCGGACCGATACTCCGACAAGGCTTTTGCATTAATTTTTTCGATATTCTTCGATGCTTTGCTAAAATATCGAACGGGCATATCATTGAATACGTTCATGAGCATATCAGCAGAAAAGAGCGTCCCATTAGCCCCCAAAATGGGAATAAAATTCTCAAGTATTTGCACTACTGCTTTCGAATGTTCGCGCAAGGTTTTGGGATCTGCTAATTGAGGCTTTTGTGATCCCCGGACAGCAATCGCTTTGAGTTGTTTGGCACCAAATATGGCCCCAGCGCCAGCGCGTGCACTCGCCCGCCCAAGATCATTCATTATCGCCGCAAAACGAACTTTATTCTCTCCAGCAGGCCCAATGGAAAGCACTCGAAGTTTTTTCTCCCTTATGTCCGTTCGGAGAATTTCTTCGGTCTCGTAAGTATTTTTACCCCAAAGATAATCAGCAGGTCGTAGTTGAGCTTCATTATCTTGAATATAAAGGTACACGGGTGAAGAGGCAGCACCAGTTATGAGAATTCCATCAAATCCAGCATAACGAAGTTCTGCTCCAAAATATCCCCCACCAGTTGATTCCCCCCAAATACCAGTAAGCGCTGATTTTGTACAAATTGCATGACGTCCGGTACAGGGTGCACCAGTAGCAGTAAGAGGTCCAGTAAAGATTGCAACTTCGTTATCGGGATGAAAAGGATCCAGGGTTTCCACAGCTAGGCGTTCATAGAGTAATCGAGCGGCGTACCCCGCACCCCCAATGAAGTCTCGGGCGTAATCCCAGTTAAGTGGTTTACGTTGCACAGACCCTTTTGTTAAGTCAACAAAAAGAAATTCACCCATGTAGCCTTTCATAAAAGGTAAGGTCATCACCGTTTCTTTATACCTTTTAAGAGTTCAAACATTTGTTGTTGAGTATCGATAGCATCCTGGGGAATAGTAGTGAGGTTTTTCTTTCCACCAGCTGCTGCGGCGAGGAGATAAATGTGAGCAACTCGTTCTAGAAGCCGAGCATTGTGCAAGGCAATATCTAGTGATGGACCACAACAGAGTGCACCATGATTTGCTAGGAAAACAGCATTGCGTGGACCAAGAGCTTCGACTACATTATTCGCTAGTTCTTGACTTCCTGGAAATCCATATTTTGCTACCTCCACTTGACCTCCGAGTCGAATAACAAATTCATCAACGATTGGAGGAAGAGGTACATGAAGAACAGCGAGAGCTGAT
>JBHLSA010000203.1:0-3978 GCA_048882025.1 Candidatus Thorarchaeota archaeon
CACACCACAAGAAGTCGATGAGCTTTTCGAAACCTTGGCGCGCTTACGGAAAGCCGGAAAAACTATTATTCTAATTACTCACAAACTCCGTGAGCCCATGGCTTTGTGTGACCGAATAACTGTGTTGCGCGATGGAAAACTTGTTGGCACAGTACAGAAGGACCAAACAACACCTTCACAACTAGCTGAAATGATGGTGGGTCGCCCTGTTGTATTTCGAGTAACGAAAACCAAAGCTAAACCTGGTCAACCAATACTCACTATTGAAAACCTACAAGTAAATGACGACCGAGGTTTGCTTGCTATTAAAGATATTAATCTGGAAATTCGAGCCGGTGAAATACTTGGTTTAGCTGGAGTCGAAGGTAATGGTCAGTTAGAACTGGTAGAAACCCTGTGGGGACTGCGAAAACCGCTTAAAGGAACTATCCTATTTGAAGGAAAACCTATCAAACGATTTCATCCGAGAAAAATTCGAGAACGGGGTATTGGATACATACCTCAAGATCGCCATAAACGAGGTCTTATCTTAGATTTCTCTATAAAAGAAAACATGATTCTTGGTGCTCATTATCGACCTCCATATTCTATGGGTCCCTTAGGTTTTTTGTTGAATCCTGGGCGAATGAAGAATGATACAAACCAATTAGTGAAGGATTTCGATATCAAGATTCGAGATCTTGACTGTATGGCGAATACCCTCTCGGGCGGTAATCAGCAAAAAGTAATCGTTGCCCGCGCTTTGGCGGCGAACCCGAAATTTCTCATTGCTTCTCATCCAACTAGAGGATTAGATGTAGGCGCTACTGAATACATTCATCGGTTGCTTGTGAATATGCGCGACAAGGGTGTAGGAGTCTTGTTGGTCTCGGCAGATCTGGACGAAATCCGTAACGTTGCAGATCGAATTGCCGTGATTTTTGAAGGCCAAATTGTGGCCATTAAAGAACCTGATCAAATCGATGAACGTGAACTTGGACTACTAATGGCTGGTCACAGCCTAGACACAGTGATGCAGGAGTCATAGATATGAATGAACTGAAAAAAGCCACGGAAGCGGAGCTAGTTCAAGCTGTTGCTGGAGAAGAGGAAGAGGGGACGTTTGAAGGAGTTTTCTGGAGGATTCTTACCGAATTAGGTTGGGCTCTTGGTTCAATTATTCTTGCTCTACTCGTATCCGCCCTTATCATCCTGGCCACCGGAAGCAATCCTGTTCTAGCATATGCTGCACTCTTACAAGGTGCTATGCGAGCTCCTGACCAGGTTCTTGCATATGCTACCCCCCTCATTCTAACCGGTCTTTCGGTTGCATTAGCATTCAAAGCAGGTTTGTTCAATATTGGTGCCGAAGGCCAATTGTATATCGGTTCTATGGTTGCAACAATTTTAGGCGTTTACATATACTTTCCAATTATCCTTCATCCCCTCATATGTTTAACAATGGGAATGCTTTGTGGTGCTTTGTGGGCTTTAGTTCCCGGATTATTAAAGGCATATCGTGGAGCACACGAAGTTGTTACCACGATGATGCTAAGCTTTGTAGCAATCCTGCTAACTGAGTGGTTGGTCAGTGGTCCATTAAAAGAGCCTGGAACTCCTTATCCACAAACTCCACCCATTCTCCTTACTGCACAGATTCCCCATCTTTTCTCCTCTCCAGTTCTACATGCAGGTATTATCATTTCCATTATTGCTGCAATCTTCATATACTTCTTCCTAAGTCGAACCGTTTCTGGGTATGAAATGCGAGCCGTTGGTCAAAATCCCTTTGCTGCAGAGGCCGCAGGTATCAATTCAAAGAAATTAATTGTTTTATCTCTGTTTATGAGTGGCGCTTTATCAGGATTAGCTGGTGCCAGTGAAATACTAGGACGGTACCGACGATTTCTTATTGGCTGGTCAGGGGGTATTGGGTTTGATGGAATTACTGTCGCTGTATTAGGACTTAATAATCCATTTGGTGTCATATTTGCTGCAATATTCTTTGGGTTCCTTCGTGCTGGGGCACTGTCCATGCAGACAGTAGCCGGTGTACCAGTCGAAATGATTAGTATTATCCAAGGACTGGTTGTTTTGTTCATCGCTGCTCCTAAAATTATTAAATGGCTAGCAAAACAGAATTTTGCATACGCCAAATGGGTGGTCCGTGATCCCAAAAACGCAATTCCCCTCTTTCTTACTGCCATAATCGCCCTAGTGGGTGCATTCATCGGATTCAGCATTGGCTTCGCTAATATTCGAAGTGACATAGTATTTACTGCACAAATGCTAAGTATTGGAATCCTTGCGCTGCTAACATTCATAGCAATTCTTTTGAAGGAAAATTGGGGTTCTATTACCGCTTTCCTAGTATCAATTGCTTGGATCATAATGGCCGTGTTAACCGTTATCTTCCAGAAAGGAACTCTATTGATTCCCCTTCTCGTCCTTGGAGTTATTGGAATGGTTCTATCCCTTGTTTCTAGCTACCTAATATTGAAGAAAGGAATCCTCATCGGAGGTGCCATATAATGCAAGGCTCATTTCTAAATCCCTTGGTGATTACCTGGTTCATTAATTCTACACTTCAAGCAGCCACTCCATTAGTCCTCGCTGCTTTAGGTGGTATGTTTTCAGAACGTTCAGGCGTCGTTAATATCGGATTAGAAGGCATGATGCTCATGGGAGCCTTTGTAGCGGTAGCAGGAACATGGTTAACGTTAAACCCTTGGATCGGCTTGATCCTTGCAGCGATTTCTGGTGGGATTCTAGGTCTTATTCATGGGCTCATCTCTGTCCAATTGAAAGGAAATCAAATTGTAAGTGGCGCAGGTATTATTCTATTTGCTTCGGGTTTCACTGCGTTTATGGTGTTTGGCATTTGGGGAATTCGGGGCATCACTCCCAGTGTACCTCGTTTACCTTTTATGGCTCTACCCTGGCTAGGTCGTATTTCTCCCCTAATTGTTTTGATGTTTCTTATGCTCCCCTTAAGTTGGTATGTTTTGTATCGAACGCCTTTCGGACTTCGATTAAGAGCGGCAGGGGAGGATCCTAGCACCCTTGATACTGCTGGAGTGAATGTTCAAACATCTAGACTCGTTGGGGTAATTCTTAGTGGCATTTTAGCCTCTCTTGGTGGTGCTCATCTTTCAATAGGCTTTGGCAACCGATTCGTTGAACTCATGACTGGAGGTCGTGGATTTATCGCTCTCGCTGCGCTCATCTTTGGAAATTGGAATCCTTTAGGAGTTGTCTTGTCTGGTATGTTCTTTGGCTTCCTTAGTACCCTCGAAGGATCAATTCAAGTGTTACCAGAATTTGCCTTTCTTGCGCCTTATGTCCAGTTCATATCTATGATTCCTTATATCAGCGTCATAATTGCGTTGGGTATCATACGCCGGTCTGTTCCACCCAAAGCCATTGGAGTCCCCTATATCAAAGAAAGAGAAGTCTGAGGATTCCATATGAATAACACATAGCAGGAATAACAAGAGAAACGTTTAATCATGAAGTTTGTAGGTATTACACTAATAGGAACGTGATAATTTGAGTACTGATGATGTATGTCAAGCATGCGGAAAACTCGTCCAAACACCCATTAAGTGTTCCAATTGTAATGCCTCATTTCATCGCTCATGTGTTTTCAAGAAAAAGAAATACACCTGTCCCGCCTGTGGGCATAAATCTGAAACACATGAACTCCGATATGGGTAGCATTTGTGATAAAAACTGGTGAGCTCACAGAGATTTTAATTTTTGAGCCGCCTGTTTAAGTTCCTTTGAAGCCCCTGGAAGCTATGGCCATGGGCAAAGCCATTGTGGTAAGTGACGTGGGAGGACACCGCGAACTTATCACTCACGGTAAAACCGGTTTTCTTTTTCCGGCTGGAAACATAGCCGCACTCGCTGGTGAGCTGAGCCAATTGTTGAAAGACGAAAATTCGATTTCACTTACAGATAAGGATTACCCATTAATTTGGAGTGATAACTATGATA
>JBHLSA010000204.1:0-3977 GCA_048882025.1 Candidatus Thorarchaeota archaeon
AGACAGGGCACCTGATAAGAATTTACAATATCGCCCTAAAGCCGTTAAAGTGCCAAGAAAGAATCCTAGGAGGTCAAGAGGAATACAACTTAGCCACCTTTGTTATCATTCCACCATTTTTTATTAGTAATTTCTGAACGATGATTCAGATTTAATTTTTCGTTGAAAGCCATGGATTCTAAATTTTCATGAATATAGGGTCTTTGATGAATGAAAAAGAGCATGTATTTAGATGGCATTCTCACAATCACCTTCCAGCCGATTTCCAGTTATATATCATCCTAATTCTTCTTTGAACAAGGCACAACACTGCAACTCTGGTTTTTGTCAAAACCACAACCCCATTTTATCATCAATTAGTTCAGAGTCTGGATGTATATAAAGAGTAGATTACGAGCGATTGTTTGAGGTGCCATTAGCAAATAGCGAGGATAAAAAAATGAATAGGAAAGCTTCAGGAAAGAGTTGAGCGAATGCCTAAGAAAATTAAGAAATCTAAGAATCGGCTAATTCGGGAAAAGAGCCCCTACCTATTGCAGCATGCTCATAATCCCGTAGATTGGTATCCTTGGGGTCTGGAGGCATTTTCGAAAGCTAAGGCGGAGGATAAGCCAATTTTCCTTTCTATTGGGTATAGCACTTGCCATTGGTGCCATGTGATGGAACGGGAATCTTTTGAAAATCCACATATTGCCAAGTTGCTCAATGAAGCGTTTATCAATATCAAGGTAGATCGAGAAGAGCGACCAGACATCGATTCACTTTACATGTCAGTCGCGCAGTTGATGACGGGGGGTGGTGGGTGGCCACTCACCATTATTATGCGACCTGATAAGAAACCGTTTTTTGCAGCGACCTACATCCCTCCGAGTTCACGATTTGGGCGGATGGGAATGGAGGAGTTAATTCCGGAGATTCAGCGGTTATGGACACAGGACCGTAAACGGTTAGATACAATTTCTACAAATATTCAAGAAAGCCTTGAGGCATCTACTAGTGGATCCTTGGGTGCGGAATTAGGAGAAGGGGTACTAGAAATAGCGTATGACCGATTGCAGGAACGATTTGATGAAAAGTATGGTGGCTTTGGATTCCGCCCAAAATTTCCCTCCCCACATAATCTTCTTTTTTTACTTCGATATTGGAAACGTACCCAGAACAAGGACGCGCTTCGGATGGTCGAAAAGACTTTACGGGCGATGAGAAACGGTGGCATCTTTGATCAAGTTGGATTTGGGTTTCACCGTTATTCTACAGATTCAAAGTGGCTTCTTCCACATTTTGAAAAGATGCTCTACGATCAAGCCATGCTGGTCTTTGCCTATGCTGAAGCATATCAAGCTACTCGAATGGATGTTTTTGCCCACACGGTTCGAGAGATTCTCGCCTATGTGCTTCGAGACATGTCGAGTCCCCAAGGTGGATTCTATTCTGCGGAGGATGCAGATAGTGAGGGGGAGGAAGGGAAGTTCTATGTCTGGTTTGAACAAGAGGTCCGTGACATCTTAACGAAAAAGGAAGCTGATATTTTTCTAGAGATCTACAACTTTGAATCACAAGGTAACTTCTTGGATGAAGCAATGGGAAAACCTATGGGCACCAATATTCTTCATCTTCAACATTCTATATCAGAAGAAGCGAAAGCGTACAAAATGACCGAAAATGAATTATCAAATCTAGTGGAAAATGCAAGACGGAAACTGTTTGCGGTTCGCGAGAAACGTGTTCATCCACATAAAGATGATAAAATTCTCGTGGACTGGAATGGTCTCATAATCGCCGCGTTTGCGAAAGCCGCACGGATTCTAGAAGAACAACAGTTTTTGGATGCGGCTCAACGAGCCGAGCGGTTTATTTTCAAACAAATGTATGATAATGGACGACTGCTCCACCGATTTCGGGATGGAGAAGCAGCTATTCCCGCTTTCCTCGACGATTATGCCTTCATGATATGGGGACTCCTCGAACTCTATGAGACGACCTTTGAACCGGAATATCTTGAAAAAGCCAAAGCATTGAATGATGTGTTACTTTTGCATTTCTGGGATGAGAGAGGCGGTGGGTTCTTCTTTACCTCTGATGATTCAGAAGATCTTCCTATTCGAAAAAAGGATGCTTATGATGGTGCAATTCCATCAGGTAACTCCGTAGCCTTGCTAAATTTACTACGATTGGGAAGAATCACAGCTGACTCCGATTTGGAGTCCAAAGCTGCACAAACTGGGCAGGCATTTTCTAGTGAGGTATTAGGAGCCCCAGCAGGATTCACATTTATGCTTTGTGGCATCGATTTCGCGGTTGGACCCAGTAATGAAATCATCATTGTTGGCAATGCAGAAACACCAGAATTCCAAACAATGACGAGAACTATTAGCGATAAATTTCTACCCAACAAGGTGATCCTTTTTGTTCCGACAAACGCAAAGAGAGAAACAATTACGAAATTAGCCCCATTTACAAAGGATTACATACCGATTGATGATAAGCTAACCGCATACGTTTGTACAAACCACGTGTGTCACACACCAACGACTGACATAAAAACAATGCTTAAATTTTTAGATTCATGAATATTTTTGAGCGCGAATACATATGAAGGTGGGATTACGACTAACTTTTTCCCAATCCTCAGGGTTTTGCCGTTTGAAATCTTCTGTTGGTTGAGGTTCGATGAGTTTGTCTAAATGAAATCCTGTTGCATGTAAGCATTCAAAGAAGGTTTGTAATGGTCGACGATAAGATGAGACTAGGACAGGCGTCCCAAAACCTGTCCACAACAAATCGACAATTTCTAGTTTATAATAATTCTTGGGGCGCTTTTTGAGTCTTGGATGTTCTTTATTTGCCCATTTTGCGTGAGGATGTTCTGTCGAGAATATGAAGTAACCGGCATTTCGTAAAATTCGAGAAAATTCTGAGAAGAGTAAAGACCAATTTCTGATATAATCTAAAACAAGTGAGGATAATACAATATCAACTGATTTGTCAGCTATATAATCTAAGGGTTCTTCGAGATTTGCGCAGCGTATGGTTGCTCGATCTCCCAAGCGTTTTTTGGCAAAGTGAATCATTTTGGGACTTATGTCAATAGCAGTGACTATGGCACCACGATTGAGTAGAATTTCTGCATATAAACCAGGTCCACACCCAGCATCAAGTACATGCTTACCTTTTACATCAGGCAGTAGTGATAAGGTGGCGGGTCGTTCAAGATAGGCATTATAACTTTTTGTTTCTATTCGAGCAGTATATTCCTCCGCCATGGTTTCATAAGCATCTAAAGCGATTGGTTTTTCTTTCTTTCGCACCTTCATTTGGAACCCCTAACGTCAAAAGAATTAGAAAATTCAAGAATATTTCGATGACAAAACCCACAGATGAAGCCAATTTGGTTGAGGTTATTTCTAAAGCTTGCTTATGCTAAAGATTAATGCTAATGATCAGTTACTCCTTAGTCTTCCATCACCAAACTTGTTAATTTCAACTGTTGGATTCCTCGGAGACCTTGGAGTTGAGTAGCAAGAGCCTTGATTGTTTTAGTCTGACTCTTGAGGACAATCACTAGGAGACAATGATGGTTGTCCATATGAATATGTGTCGTGGAAGTAATTGCATTTGTATATTGATGTTGAATACGTGTAAGTTCTGTTTCCAGACCAGATACATCATGATCGAAGACGAGAGTAATTGTTCCAACAGCTAAAGCTGATGGAATATACTCCCATCTATATTCTGAGATGAAATCCCGCATGGCTTGTTGAATTGCCTTTGACCGATCAAATCCAATGTTGGAAATGACTTGATCAAAGTCTTCAAGAAGACTCGGAGGTAGTGAAATACTAATGCGTGAGACACCTGGTTTGGGCATAGTTATTCCTCAATTCTACTCTATGATGGAAACGGAATTCACGAAATATATTTCAGTTATGCTTATATTTGAGTATGAAAAATCTATAAAAAAGTATTACTATAACGAG
>JBHLSA010000205.1:0-3969 GCA_048882025.1 Candidatus Thorarchaeota archaeon
AAATATCGAAATCCATCAGAAGTAAATATATTTTTTCTATATTTCTTAGATAACTCAAATAATTTGTTAGCATCATAATTAATGAGCCGGGTTTTTTGTCCAGTGGGTGCTTTGTGTGTCTTCCCAAAAAACGCAAAGAGGATAGCTTCGAAGATAGAAGATTTGCCTGACTCATTAGGGCCGCTAATAGCAAGAATACCCTGAGGAAAGGTGATATCGATATCAAGGTGCTTGAAATCACTAGCAATTAACTGTCGGAGAACAACCATCCTTTACCAACCTCCTGAGTCCTCTAAAAGCCCAACTCCGCGTTCTAATGCTAGTTGTAATAGCTTCTTCTTTTGATCATCTTTCTCTTGTTTTATTCGAGCATTGACAAAATCACGATATTCGGTGATTGGCGGTTTGAGCTCGGTTTCAGGCAAAAGAAGGTCGGGTTCAGGGCTGATGTATTCTAAGACATCTACAATTTCGGTAGAGAAACACTTGGCAAATCCATGACGTACTACTTCAGCACGTCGGTATCTTTCTGCGGACTTGATGGTCATGACGCCTTTTAGGCGGAATCGAAGGATAAGTTGTGGATTCCGAAGACGATCAATCTCTTTGATTAACAACGTGTTGATATTGGCATCAGCAGGGATTGTAAGATTGATGGTTTGCATTGGTCGGGTATCAACAGGAATTTGTTTGAGTTGATGAACGCCATCGGTGTCTAGCTCAAGCCATACGAAGCCTTTCTTTTGATTTTCCTCAGAGAAAGTGACATGTTCAGTACTACCTGGTGTACAAATTGTTGTGTTTCCGACCTTTTGCTGTTGAAATTCATGGTTATGCCCGGTTGCGAGAAGGGTTAGTTTCCTTGGGATGGATTTGAGCAAGATGTCAGGCTCATGAGGATAGGTGCCTCGTAAACCTTCTACATTATAATGGGTTAGGAGAATGTTTACATCGCCTTTCCCTGGAATGGTAAGTTGGCTTAAGGGGTCTGCTGATGGGAGAAGTGTGGGATTAAAGGAGATACCAGATATTTCAATGTCAATGCCCTGTAGATTTATTGTTTTCGAGTGTATCTCTTCCCAGTCATCAAAGAAGGTAACGAACTCAGCCCGAGCATACTCCATGAGCGGAGCAACTCCATGACGTCGAGCACGTGGGACATCATGGTTACCGCTGATGATGTAAATGGGGATGTGTTTATCAGAGAGTTTACGAAAGGCCGCCATCACATGGGCACGAACCGGATTTCGGGGATTTAGACTATCAAAGAGATCTCCTGAGTGGAGGAATAGATCAGGTTTCTTTTCGAGAGCATATTCGATAATCCTATCAAAGGATTTGAGAAAATCGTTTTTTCGCTCATACCGTCGCGTACCAAACTTAACCGCTGGTATATCCAGATGAGTATCAGAGGTGTGAAGGATAGTAATTGACACGGATTATCAGACCTCGGAAAAGGAACCTTTGAGTTTGGTTTCGTATTTGCGTTCCTTAGCAAGTTTTAAATCAATCCCCGCGGCTTTTCGGGCCTTCTTAAGACGAGCGACAACATCGATATCAGCCCCACCCTCTTTGGTGTTTCGCGAACGTACTTTAATCATAACTGGGGTGCGAGTAATGTCACCGACGGCAACTGCTTCTCCAATATTCAAGCCGGGTAAATCTTGGATCAGATCTGCACTCAATCGCTCAGAAGATTGTTCGATAGCATTCTGGTCTTTGGGGTTTGTGATTTTAAGTACTATTTGGCTGTTACATTGACTCAAGATGTCAGGATGAACTCGTCCTGGACGTTGACTGATTAGCAGCAGAAAGATACCAAATTTTCGACCTTCTTGAGCAATGCGTCTGATAACTTGTGCGGAATGGTACTCGGAATCCGGAGGCACAAAATTATGAGCTTCTTCTAATACTACAAAAACCGGGTATTCAAATTCATTTGTTACCAATGTTTCGAGAATATCACCTAGAATTTTGCTAACAATATAATCAGTACTCCGTTGACCTAACCCAGACAAATCCATGACAGCTGCATGATACGGTTTAATGACCTTTTTGATAGAAACTCCGCTTCGAGAGAAGACACGGAGGCGACGGAGCCGTTTTACGTATTTAACAGCACTTCGAGCTCCTGCACGGGCATGATTCGCTTCCTCCTCATCAGCTGAAACAGCTTCCAATTCAGCAATGATGTCATCTGTAAGATATACAACCTGTCTTTGATTCAATCGATTCAATGCGGCTTCAAGTCCGGACCGAATATTCGTGAATTTTTCGCCAATTCCACATACACTGCATATTTCATCAAAATCAAGATCAGCTAAACGTACCGTATATTCTTCAACTTGCCCGATATCTTTCTTGGAATACCGACTTGTACTTTCTGGATTCTGAAAAACAGTTACATGGTCAGAAAAGTTATGCCGACCTCCTTTTTCAGTTTGGCTTAATAACACATAATCAGCATGAGGATCAATAATAACAATCGTGGCACCGCGTTCCATTAATTCTTCAATGAGAACCCCAGTAAGGTAGCTCTTTCCTGCACCCGTCTGGGCAAGAATCGCAACATGTCGTCGAAAGCCGTTGATTCGAATATGAACAGGTATCTGTGGCCGAGAAATAAGATTGCCAACATAGAGACTGGCATCAGCGGGATATGCGTAGAATTGTGCAAGTAGTGTATCAGGTGCAATAAAAATTTCATTTCCAGGTGTGACGGCACGTCGAGGGAGTAAAATTCGAGGAGGTTGACCCTTCTGGGTGGGAACTAAATAACCAAGAATTCGAGCCATTCCCCAAGTTTTGACATCGTCGATTTTTGCTTCTTTTATGCGATAGATGGCTTCGATGTCTAAATCGCGTCGTAACGCAAGGCTCTGTGAGGAAACGCGTTCTACTTGGGCTAGGACTTCAACTGGTTTGAGGACACCATCCACTAGTTCTTCTGATTTTACTGTGAGGTATTCAAATTTAGGTGGATATCGTTTGCGATCGCTAGCAAATATGAATTCAGTGGCTTTTGCTTCCTCAACGATAAATCCAACGGGTTCTTCATTTGTTGTTTCAACCATGTGGTACCCTCCGATCACGACGTCTCGGAATAAGTGGTATTTTCAATTCCTTTTCAACTAACGGTTCATAAAGAGTTTTCACATCACTAACCGGAAGCCGGGCCTCTTGATCCGCGCGAACGAGAAATACATTGTATAATTCAGGACCACCATACTCACTACGAAGAATTTGGAGAACTTCAGTTATACGACGAGGAGGAGGAACAAGTAAACGTGATGTGGCAATTTCCGATATACGTGTGGGTAATCCAATACTGAAGGCGGGCAGATCTATACGCATAGGGGTGTCATTGTGCGCAAGTTTAGCACAAAAAGTGACGAATGTAGGGAGATTAAAAGTGTCTTGCATGACTGGCACAGCCCATTTTTCAAAATCATGTTCGTTTTCATAATTATTGTAAGCATTAACAAAGCGACGGCGTACATATGCCTCGGGGTCTTTTGACTCATACTTAAAGAGGGGAACATCTGGATATGGTTCAATAGGGGTGGTATACCCAGCTGTGTCTGCCCACGCATTTATTAGTAGAAAATCAGGTCTTGGCCGCAATTGCTCATGAAAGAAGTCCCAAACTAAGTCGTATTGTGCTCGGCTTATTGATACACTACGAAGAAGATTCCTTATTAAAATCGCTTCATTCTTATCGGTTTCAAAATACTGAGACAGTTGGCTTAATTCTTTTGAATCTAGAGCAGGTTCAAGGGTTTTGAGTATCTTAATTTTTATCTTATTTAAAATGAGTTTCGAAAGATGCCGTGCGACCGAGTCTTTACTTATTCCAAGGATTAGGATTTTACGTTTTCTACATTCCTCGAGTAATTGAATGAAAGTTTGCATGTAGCGTAAATATAGTTCCTCTTCTCCAGGATAGGTGAAGGAAATGGGAACTTGGCT
>JBHLSA010000206.1:0-3950 GCA_048882025.1 Candidatus Thorarchaeota archaeon
CCCTTGAGGCATTAAGTCCTCAAAATGAACGAAAGGCAAAAGGTAAATTATACTATGAACTGGCACCATTAATCGAAAAGGAAGATGTATCCCGGGCTATTGAATATTATGAAAAGGCGTCCCGCATATTTGGTGATGAAGAATTTCCCCAAGAATACTTCCAGATACAACTAACATTGGCTAGATTACAGACGGAATCATTAGATTTTACAAGCATAGACAAATTCATTGCCCAGGCAATAATGATTGGACAAGAATTAGATATTCCCCCAGATTTTACACCCGATAAGCTACCGCTTTCCTGGACATATTTGCAGGAAGCTGTTGAAACAGCAATTGATATTGGTGCACAACAGTATCATAATCAAAAAGAGCGAGTAATAATCGATAAGATTGTTGATTGGTCAAATCTTCGAAAAGTAACTCGCTTACTCCCTTTTCTAGCAGAAAACATTGGGTTCAACCAATGTAAAGAACTTCTAAAATTACACCAAGAGGAGACATCTCTCATTGCTATGGCTAGTGATTTTCGCAAGCAACTCATGACTTTATCTCCAAAGGGAAGTCCCCCAGAGGAATACCAAAAACAACGGACTAGTCTACGAACCGATTTGAGGGAGATAATGGAAAAAATCAATGTTAACCGAAATGTCATAGCTGCAGCTTGTCAGGATCCAGGAAGACATTTGATCCCCCAAGACTACAAGATGCTACAAAAACTAGCAGCATTAATGCCTATTGACCGTCGATGGATATTGATAAATTATGATGTCCTACTCAAAAAACAGCGAATTATAATAACCACTCTTGATCACGTTGGCAGACACAACCTCCATACCCTACCAATATCTCCTGATTTACCATCTGTGATTGAAAAGCTTCAAACAATTACTGTTGCTAAGCAGCTCCCTCGCATGGCAGATCTCAAAGATATTGCCTCATTTCTTTATCGAAGCCTCATACCTAGTCGTCTTGAACGAGACCTCCAGAATAACAACTATGGATTCTTACAATTTATTACGGATGGATTTCTCAGTAATGTGCCTTTTGAACTCATTTTTGATGGCAAAGAGTATTGGGGAACAAAATACCCGATGGCATGGACCCCCGATTTACAGTTCTTTGAAAGTACCTTAAAGATCAAAGCGTTAGCAGAATCCGGCTCATCATCAGTAATTCTTGGAGTAAATTTTGATCCCGAAAGGCAAAGTGCACGAAAAACTCATGCAGAGGAGATTACCAAAACATTTCTTGGAGCAGTTCCTACCCGTTCAGGTATTACAGAACCCATAGTTCTCTTTGGACGTGATTTCAACCGGGCACTACTTTCAAGCAATCTGGACCAACCCAGATCACTGCTCTTTCTCTCAACTCCCGCAAGCATTCATTATCGAAAAGGCGAAATTACTTTACAGCCACCGGATAGTTTACGTACAATAGAAATTGGTGTTTCTTTTTCCTTCAAAGGAGCTCCAATTTTAGTTTTAAGCGAGTCATCTCGAATCGAACCAAGGGCCGATGGCTACAGCCTTGCGGGTTTTCTACGGCACCTTGTTGCTGCAGGTAGTCCTTCAATTGTATTTTCACGTTGGCACCCTGTTACTCAGTTCCAATCTGCCTTTGCTCAAACATTACTCAAACAATTATATGAAGGAGATCCAATAGCTGTAGCACTACTCCACACTCGACGAAAATTAGCGAGCAAAGGTCCATCACCGCACAGTTGGTTAAGCTATAGTCTATGCGGAAACCCATTTCCCACGCTTTTCTAGGATATATTTAAAATCAAATCAAGAATGCATCTAAAAGGATAAGTAGGACATCATAGGTGGCGTGAGCTGCAATCGGACTAGCAAGCCGCTGATTTCGCCACAGAAACAATAAACCAAGTACAATGCCACCAATTGTATGTAGTACACCAATTAATGGATTGAGATGCACCATACCAAATATAATAGAGGCTACAAGGAGTCCTCCTATCCGTCCATAATGGGCATCCAAGGAACTCTGTACAAACCCACGGAAAAGAAATTCTTCTGCAGGTGCCACCACGAAGATAATGGACAAGCATAACATTCCAATCCAAAAAAGATCAACTGGTCCAGGAAAAACCTGTGGAACGCTTGATGATTGATTAAGGATTTCATACAAATCTAAAAGGAGGATTAGGGGAACCATTAACGCGCCTACCCCTATCCCTAAAATAATATCTTTCGAAAATGTCAAAGTGCCCCCAGATGTTACTCCCACTTTCTTTGGTTTAATCCTGAGACCATTTACAAAAGCCCAAGGTACTAAAAAGAAGACGACTTCACCTAATGTTAGAATGAAGGTAAAGAATGGATCAGATACCGAAAGCTCAATTATATCGAGCAAAGGAATGCCATAGAAGACTACATAATATAACATCAATGCGATTGTTAATAGCAATGAGAGCGCATAAGTGATAATTGTAATGATGTAAGTCGATTTGGGAGTCCATGGCCATGGGGATGTTTGGGCTTCATGGATTGACCAGGTAATTTTTGCGCCACATTTTTCACAGTAAGTAATGGGGGATACTATTTTTGTTCCGCAGTAGGGACAAAATTGTGTGAAGTAGTGGCGTTCAATCATTGTGTATGTCTCCAAGTGGTTGGGGATTCAGTGGTTCCAAGCAATTAGGACATGTGCATTCAATTTGTGATTGAAGTAGTTCACGATCAAATGACGCTTTGACACGCTGAAATCGAGCAACCCGACACGGACCCCATTCATGCATGGATACTTGGCAATGCGAGCATTCAATACTGGAAGACCCCCATTTAATTGGTTTATTACAAATAATGCACCATCGTCTAGAAGGAGTTAACGAGAACGCTGCAGCAAATGTGCATATTCCTATGGGGAGTGAAACAATACCCAGAACAAATGAGCCTATCTTGATAATAGGAATGGCTTTTCTAAGATGGAGGAAAACGGCAAATATTATGAGAATAATGATTGAAGTGAACTGAATCACCATAATGATTTGGAGAAACCCAAAATAAGTGGAATCGGCGAAGTTGAGAAAGAGGAATCCCAGTACGGCAGCTAAACCTGATTGAATGCCCATCATGGCAATAGCGAATTGAGAGACTTCCGCCGGGCGTGTTTTCTGTATAGGTTCGTCTTCAGCACCCTGGATGAGTTGAAAATTAAATTTACAGGAAGGACATTCCTCGGTAGCATAATCGCTTGAGATTTTCTCTCCACAAAGTGGACAATACGTAATCTTCTGTTTGTTTAATTGGGCGAAGTCCCCCATAGAATCACTTCTTGCAGTGACCTCAGGAAAAGGCTTTCCATTGATGTGTTTTTAAATCAAGATACTAAACGATGAAATCCTACATCTTTAAGGATGTTGAGGGACTTCCCTGTTATATGGTGATTAAGAAATATGGTTGTTATTGACCGCCAAACCATTCTCGAATTAATTGCACGACACAAACTACTGACCAACCTAATTGATGAGGAAGTGCAAATTTCTCCAAATGGCGTGGAATTAACTCTGCAGAAAGTTTACGCATTCAAAGAATCAGGAACCATCGATTTCTCTAATTGTGATCGACATATCCCCGATTATGAGGAGGTGCCCCTACAAAATGGACAATATATGTTAAATCCTGGGGCTTTTCTTGTCACGTATAATGAGAATGTGCGAATACCTAGGGATATGATTGCAATTGGGCGTCCCCGCTCCTCCCTTCTTCGGTCTGGAGTGACTATCGAATCTGCGGTTTGGGATGCGGGTTATGAAGGACGGTCACGAGGTTTATTAATTGTCTACAATCCACATGGCTTTAAAGTTAAACCTCAGGCGCGCCTATTGCATCTAATTTTTCTGCGTTTATTAAAAGCCACTGACGCTTACGAGGGCATATATCAGGGGGAACGCTAGTGTTACAGAAAGCCAACCTAATGATTACTGG
>JBHLSA010000207.1:0-3943 GCA_048882025.1 Candidatus Thorarchaeota archaeon
CTTTTCAGGAGCATGTCCGCCTGCCAACCGTTTCCCAGCCCGTTCGGTAACGAGTTGTTGATCCATAGGGTGAATAAGATCTTGTGCTTTCTTTGGTGACATAGCGAGGATTTCTTCAACACTATAGCCAACCATTTGAGCAAAAGCTTCATTAGCAAAGAAAATTCGAAGAGGGGGACTCCGAGAAATAACCAGACCAAATAAGGATTGTTCAACAAGGGTTCGATATTTGCCTTCAGATTCCTTTATCGCCTGATCTGCACGTTTTCGTTCGGTGACATCCATAAATGCGACCTGAAGTGCTGGATTTCCTTGATATTCGATTATTTTAGCCCAGATTTCAATCCATAAGGGCCTACCGTCAGGTGCTTGAATTCGAAGTTCATAGCGATCTGGAACTGATTTACCAGCAAACCGGTCTTGTAATCGTTGTTGTACCCATTCACGATCTTCAGGATGAATAAGATTCCAGAATGAATCTTGAGGCATCTTAAGGAGTTCTTCAGGCGAAATGCCGATTATGTCTTTCAATCGCGGATTTGCGAAGACAACGCGGTTTTCTTGCAGAATAGCTAATCCTTGTAAGGATTGATTGACAAGAGCCCGGTATTTTGCCTCGGATTCTCGAACAATATCCTCACTTCGTTTCCGTTCGGATATATCTTCAAGAGTTCCTTCATACAACTCAATATCACCCTCCATATTACGGAGGGCGCGAGCTGACAATTCAATCCAAATATTCTGCCCATCACTTCGTTGGAATTGGGCCTGAAATCCTGTTACAATATCCTCTCGCGCGACAGCAGCTTCCCACTGTTTTCTTGCCTTCGGGTCAATGTAGAAACTGGATGCCTTCTTTTCAAAAAGATCTTCTTTTTTCTCAAATCCTAACATTTCAACCAACGCAGGATTGGCATCGAGGATTGTCCCATCAGGTGTTGTTCGAAACAAACCTACGGGAACGCTATCAAAAAGGCTTCTATATTTCACTTCAGCCTCCTTTCGTTCGCTAATATCTCGGATAACACCAATGAAGGCGGTGGGATTTCCATCGGCATCTTTTAACAATGCAGCATTTAACTCAGCGGGATAAGATGTTCCATCGTGCCGAAGCAAGGTATATTCAATGGTTCCAGAAGAACCTTCTTGAAGAGTTTTTTGTAGATTCTCCATTGCCATTGGAACATCTTCAGGATCGATAAGTGTTAAGGCATCTTTGCCTACTAGTTCCATTTCATTTTCAACACCATATAACTGAAGGGCTTGTTGATTGACCATTATGATTTTGCCTTCGAGATCAGTTAGGGTAATAGCATCTGGTGAGGTTTCAACAAGGGTTCGGTATTTTTCTTCACTCTCTTTGAGTGCAAGTTCAGCACGTTTTCGTTCTGTAATATCTCTAGCCACACTCTGAATATGAAGAGGATTTCCATCAACATCGGTTACTAATGCCGCATTAATTTCAACAGGAAATTCATTTCCATTCTTTTTGACTAATCGCCGTTCATAAATTGGAACAGGATCTCCAGCAAGTAAAAGCCGTAAGACCCGTTTACTATCCTCATATTCTCCTTCAGCAACAACTTTATCCACAGGCATTCCAATGAGCTCGTCGATAGTATATCCCATTAGATCAGCAGCACGTTGATTTACCTCAAGGTGTTTTAAATCAAGAGAGATAATGAACACCGCATCACTTGTTCTTTCAAAAAGTGCACGATAGCGCTTTTCACGCTCTCGCAAAGCTTGTTCAGCTACCTTTCTTTCTGTGATATCTTCTAGTGATCCCTCATAATATTGGATTGAACTTTTGTTGTCACGAATCGCACGAAAAGTATCATGAACCCATATTATTTTACCATCTAGCCGTTTGAATTGAGCATCATGTCCCGTAACTACGCTTTCTTGAGCCAGAAAGTCTTGAAATTGTTTTCGTTCTTCTCTATTGACATAGAAATCTGATGCACTCAATTGAAGAAGCGATTCCTTATCCTTTGCCCCAAGTAATTTAACAAGAGCGGGATTAGCATCAATAATTTGTCCTTCTACAGAGGTTCGGTACAGACCAAGAGGCATCTCATCAAACAAACCGCGATATTGAGTTTCGGATTCTTGAAGTCTGATATCAGTTTCTCGACGTTGCGTGATATCAATAAAGGTTGCCTGAATCGCTGGTTTTCCATTGTACTCGATAGCAGTAACATACATTTCCAACCATCGTTCTTCACCATCTTTTCTGAAAGCTTTGAATTCATAATGTGAAGGAACATCCTTGCCTTCAAGCCTATCACGCATCCGTTTCCATACACGCGCTCGATAATCAGGATGAATCCGATTTTCTATTTCATTTGCTGAAAGATTGAGCAATTCATCAACTGTATACCCACTAATTTCTGCGAATGCCCGATTTGAAAAAACCACCTTCATATCCTGTATAATAAGAAGACCTTGAAGGGAGTGATCAACTAGATCTCGATAAGCTTGCTCTAAACGCTTTTGTTGGGTAGTTTCAAATACCATAGCTAAGATTGCGGGTTTTTTATGAACTGTAATCATTCTTGGAAGAACTTGAAGCCAACGGAATTCGCCTTTTCTATCTTTTACATGTAATTCGTAAAACTTAGTTTTGACCTCCCCGGTAGTTACAGATTTGAGGTATCGACTAGCCTTAATTTTATCAGCATCAGCAACAAAGTTTAGGAAATCATCCGCTTTCATAGCATGCAATTCTTTTAGTGGATATCCAATGAGTTTGGCTAGTTCGTTATTCGCAAAAAGAACATCACCATCTTGGATTACTATGATTCCAATCGGTGATTGACTGGCAATAGTATTGAACATAGAATCGTCTAGTGTTTTTTTGTCTGGTGAAGGCTGCTTCCTTCGAGGCATGGAATATCACCTCATTTGAGCACTATTGGGGTGATCAATCTAGCTGTGCACACCTTTCGTTCCCCAAGCAACAACAGTGCTAGTAAATACTCTTTCGAAGATTGCACATAGCTTTTTCGCTAAATGAGTGGAAAAATAAAAAATGTTTAAGTCGCCAAGTATCAGCATAAAAAGAGCGTAGAAACTCAAAATGTCGTAATTGGTCGTGTCTGGAGTATCACAAATCTTCCATCTTTGTATGTCCATTCGATGTCTTGTGGATGGTTCATTTTTTCTTCAATTTCTAAGCCCAGCCGAGCAAGCTCAAGAAGTTGAGAGTCATTTAAGGTGAGCTTGTTACGTTTCGCTGGTGGAGTTTCTAAATAGTGAGTGCATTTTGGTTTATCAGCAGGGTAGGGAGCACTATATAGGGCTTTGTCTCCTTTTCGCCGTTTAATAATCTTAAGAGGCTCTTTTTGTAATATGAAAGAGTCAGGTGTAACTTTTCCAGAAACGATACTTTCACCTAATCCCCATGTTGCGTCGACAAGAAGCTGGGCGGGGTCATTAGTAACAATATTTGATGTAAACATGACTCCGGAAATATCGCCAAGTATCATTTCCTGGACGATAACACCCATATGGACATGCTCGATCGGAATTCCCTTTTCCTGAAGATAGAGGAGGGCACGTGGAGAGTATAATGAAAGCCAAGTTTTTTTCACCGCTTCAAGAACGCTGGACTGGTCAGGTACACAGAGAAAGGTATCTGCTTGCCCCGCAAAGGTTAATTGGGCAGTATCTTCAATTGAAGCTGATGAACGCACGGCATAGCAGAAAATCTTTCCTTGTAATTGCGTGGTAAGTTGTTGGAACCCAGCCTTTATTGCTTGAGCAATTGTGAATGGTATTTCTGAACGTAACATAGCTTCTCGGAAGATTTCAGCGGAGGAAAGAAGGGATTCTAGATCTTCAGAACTTTGAGTGAGTATTTTGAATGATTCTGAATCTTTACTGCTCTTTAGAAATTGTTTAAACACATCGACGGGAATGACAAACCCGTTAGGAATAG
>JBHLSA010000208.1:0-3932 GCA_048882025.1 Candidatus Thorarchaeota archaeon
ATTCTGTCCTCAGAAGCAGCGTTCGGTCATCCGTAAATTCTAAAGAATCAGGTCGAACACCAGTGGCGAGTTCCCAATTTTTGGAAAGATACTCATCAACACGATTGAGGAATAGATTTGGGTCAGAAGGATAGAAGGCTTCGGGTGGTTTCCCATATCGACTGACTAAACCCAGAAGAAGAGGTGTAGTCATGTTTTTTCCTAAAGTATGCAAAGCCCGCTCAATCGCTGTTGGATTACCTTGATATTCTATAGAAATCGCTTCTACAAGCCGGAGATAGAATATTGCGAGCAAAGGTCCAGAGAAGAGAGGTGGCTTTTCAGTAGAAGTATCCTTGTCGATAACCATGATTTATTCCTTCTCGCGATATGTAAGCAAATACTAGATTGAAACCAATTAATCTTCCTTTTCAGATTCTTTTGGTTCGCCTTTTTCTGATTTTTCCTCTGTTTCTTTCGAGGAAGTTGGTTTTGATACTTTTTCTTTAATTGAGGCTTTTACACGTTCTGTCCGTGACACTTTCGCGGGTACGCGTTCGCGAAGTTGGCGTTCGGCTTCAGCCAAAGGGCCTGTTGGAATGGTTGCAGGTAATGTCGGAGCTTGACCTGTAAGTTGGGCAATCTCAACAGATTTTTCAGCCCAAAGAACTTGTGCAGGATGGACACCAGCAACGCGCCAATAAAAGAAACGGTCCCAGAGCTTTTCTTCAATTGATAATACACCAGCTGATAAAGAAACAAGATTTAACCCAAGGCGTTCGAAGGCTTTCGCAACTATTTTTCGAACATCATCACGAATCTCGGCTTCATCACGAAGTGCACTCATGAATTCATGTTCAGAAAATTTGTCCCGCATCACATTATCGATTAGCGTTTTTAGGTATTCAATAAGTTCCTGAGAGTTCATTGGAATGCGTTGCTCATGGAGCATCGTAATGAGTTTACGGGAGTCATTAACTACAAAAGCGAAAAGCAATCCATAGGGTTCCTGCAATCGTACAGATCGTTTGTAGGTAACTTTACCTTCTGCAGATTGCTGGGGAATATCAAATTCTTCTCGGCGCCACGACTTTCCAGTCCAAGTTAACCGTGCTAAATCTGAGGTTTGTGTAACACCAGTATTGGCATACACATGAACCCGGCCAGTGTAGATGAAGACCATATTAGCCTTGTAGCCTTGACCACGCCACCCAGTTTTGATGAGAGGTGATTGAAATGTTTCAATAGCATACGGCGTTTCACTTGGTTCCCAGATTTCATAGACCTTGAATTCACGATCTCCATTGTGAAACTCCTCTCCGTAGGCAATGCCTAGCCAGTCTGGAGGAACAAAAATCTTGGCGTCCTTTTCTATGATCTCTATCTGTTCCATATCACGTTCTAAATCAGGAGGATGGAAGATGAATTGAGGTAAGCGCGCATCCGATTCTGTGACTTCAGTACCCGAATCGAGTTGCCGCGTAATGGTTTTTCCTGTTGAAAAACCTCCAAAGGCAGCAATACGAGTCAGCCTTCGGATAGCCCGAATTGCCTGAGCACCACGATCTTTGTGTGGAGCCTGAATCATTTGGGTCCAATAATTTTGCCCACCTACATCCCCGATAGGTATACTAGGATTAGGACCTAAAGTTGGGTCAGGTGCCAATAAACAGATTGTTTTAGCCATAATGAAAGCCTCCTTCGCATATCAGCGATTACTTACAACTTCAAATAACTTCTGGTCTCTGATTAAAATCCGGTAATTTCGTATCGATCTCCAAGGCGTTCGCTTTTAGCCTCCTCCTCAGTCCGCCATTCATTGATGAATTGCTGAATTTTCTGTTGTAAAGATACGTTGGTAGACTTAGCCAGCCATTCAAGGGTGATATGTACATGGTCGCCCCGGAGTGCAAGCGTTCTGGCAACGGAATCATAATAGCCTCCTTGCCCCTTTTTAATAAGAAATCGAATAAACCCTTGAAATGCATTCTGCATTTTCTTATTATAACTTTCAAGCATGCTTTCAGGAACAAGCCCCATTTGTTGAGAAATGCGGCTACCAATGAGCTCATAAATAGGAATTTCCGTTGTAGTCTTGTGTTTTACTCCGCTCTCCAATAAAGTGTAAAAGTCAATAGGTCCCGTGAAACACTGTTTGAAGAAATCATGGCTAGTACGTTGAAAATCGAGTAGTTCGCCTGTGGCTTTGATATAGACGACCTCTTGCACTGAATCCGAGCGTTCAATAACTAAATTCATGTGCTTTTTCCATTTTGTATAACTTGTCGGATGTTCCTGAAGCTCTGGAAGATAGACTAATGGCACATTAAAAAAGACTCGACTTTGTTTAAGCGCTTTTTCAAGATCACCGCGATAAGCATCAGTTGGAGGTAAGTCTTCAGACTCAGCAACAAATGCTGCACGATAAGTGGTCAAGATAAAATGCCCATCCTGACCTTTCACCATCATAGGTTGAGTCCCAGATCTTATTCCTCTAGCAATCTTTCCTTTTGCTACAATGAGTAGAGTTTCTTCTTCTCTTGGAAGAATGCTCTTAGCGATAGTTAGTTTTTCGGTTGGCTCAAGTTCCCATGTCATTTCAGGTTACATCCTTTTCCTACCTATAATACAGAAATTCTGTATTTGATTATTGCCCCAAAATGCGAGCGGCGAATTGGGTAAATTCATTTTGAACCTCCTGGGTTATGCTAGGTTTTGTTGAAGCAATTGCGGCTTGAAAATGCACCATTTTTACAGTGGTTGAATCTAAGTTTTCTCGAATTACGGCTAGAACAGCTTTTCGACAAATATTTTTAATGTCAGCTCCAGAAAACCCAGGAGTTTGTGAAGCAAGCTGATCCAAATCTACATCGCTTGCTAAGGGCATGTCGCGAGTATGAACCCTGAAAATGGCTTGACGTGCAGCGAGATCAGGTGGTGGAGTATAAATGAAAATGTCAAATCGGCCAGGACGCAATAGTGCGGGATCAATAATGTCGGGTCGGTTTGTTGCTGCTAGTACTACAACCCCTTGGAGTTCCTCCATGCCATCCAGTTCAACGAGGAGTTGATTAACGACCCGTTCACTGACTCGACTGTCAAATCCTGATCCTCGCCGTGGGGCAATATTATCAAGTTCATCAATAAAAAGAACAGCAGGTGCGGCTTGACGGGCTCGCCGGAAAATTTCTGCGACGATTTTTTCCGATTCACCGACCCATTTGCTCATAACTTCAGCGCCACGAATACTGATAAAATTAGCTTTACTTTCAGTTGCTATGGCCTTTGCTAGAAGTGTTTTCCCAGTTCCGGGAGGTCCAAAGAGAAGAACACCCGTAGGTGGATCTATGTTAAATCGTTCGAAGACATCTGGACGACTTATTGGTAATTCAACAGCTTCACGAAGAGCTTGCTTTGCTGCCTCCATACCCCCAACATCATCCCAACGGATCATAGGAATTTCAATTGCAATTTCACGTAAGGCAGATGGTTCTACCACTTGCCGTGCAGAACGGAAATCATCCACCGTAACTACGATTTGATTGACCACTTCTGGCGGAACTTGCATCTGTTGCTCTTCAATTTGTGGGAGCACACGTCGAAGTGCGTTAAGTGCCGCTTCTTTTACGAGAAAAGCTAAATCAGAACCCACAAAACCATGTGTACCCTGAGCTACACGTTGTAGATCAACATCGGAATCAAGTGGCACGCCACGTGTGTGCACTAGAAGAATTTCATGACGCCCTCGCGTATCAGGAACACGGATGTGAATTTCTCGATCAAAACGCCCTGGGCGCCTAAGGGCGGGATCAAGCGCTTCGAGGCGATTTGTCGCAGCTAACACATATACTTGGTCACGATTTTGTAGTCCATCCATAAGTGTGAGAAGTTGTGCAACGATACGACTTTCCATACCACCGGATTCACGGCGCGATGCTATCGCATCAATTTCA
>JBHLSA010000209.1:0-3917 GCA_048882025.1 Candidatus Thorarchaeota archaeon
CAACCGCATCAATGTAGGGTGAAATCGCCTTCACAAATATGCCCACATTATCTTTAGGATCTCTATCTGATGGAAGATGCAATTCATCCTGTGTGATAATCAAGTAGCTGTCAAGGATTTTCAATTCTTTGACATAATATAGTCGTTTTCGATATACAAACGGACCTTCCCGATCTAAAAGTTTAGAATGAACTTTCACGGGTTTTGTGAAATTTACTTGTGCTCCTGATTTTGTGGCTATCGTGAGTGCACATGCTCGATGCTTCACGGCATATTCGTAAGTCTTTGAAAATATGTAATTTATCGGGAAAATCGTACGTGATAGCACTTCAAGGCGTTCAGAAATGACTTGGTCAATCGTTTCACCCATGGTTATTCCCCGAATTAATACTATCAAAACAGTGCAATAAGAGATTAAAAGCTTCGCGTCCCAATTGTTGCATCTAGTACAACTGTTTAAGCGGCATGGTAAAAAGTAGTCTAATCTTAAGTTTTTATTAGAAATAACGGGTTTTTGGAGCAATTCAACCATGACTAATCCCGTCATGACCGGCAAAGAAGGTACTTGGGTCCTAGGCATTGGTAATGCAGCTATTGCGCGTGGTGCCCTGGAGGGCAATGTTCAGGTTGCCACATCCTATCCGGGTACACCCGCCTCAGAGATTTTACAAAATTTAGTAGGCATTGCCAGGGATTGGCAGTTGTATGTTGAATGGAGTACCAATGAAAAAGTTGCATTTGAAATTGCCTTGGCGGCTGCTTGGTGTGGACTACGTGCCATAACATCTATGAAACAAAATGGGTTATTTGTTCTTTTAGATTCATTAGTTAATGTTGCATATACGGGTCATGGCTCTGGAAGTCTTGTTTTGATCGTGGCAGATGATCCCCAAGCACATAGCTCAACGACGGAGTCTGATACTCGTGCCATAGGTCATTATGCAAAAATTCCTGTTATTGAACCCTCCACACATCAAGAAGCTAAAGATATCATGTCCTACGCCCTTGATTTATCAGAACGGTTTGGCCTCCCTTTCATGATTCGAATTACCACTCGGTTAGCCCATAGCCAACAGGTCTTCAGGCTAGACCCTATTATACGGGAACCTCGGGAAGCCTTTTTTGACCGAAATTTACCACTTCTTAATATTCCTTATCCACATAAACATCATAAAGAACTCTTGGAGCGTCTAGAACAAATCCGGGCAAGGTTCGAAGTTTCCCCTTGGAATCGATATATAGGGCCAGAAAAACCTGACCTAATGATTGTTACCACGGGAACAGGCTGGTTATATGCCAATGAGGCACTGAAGCTTTTAGCTCTCGAAAAGCGATTGGGCATTTTACGTCTAGCCACTATTTCCCCCTTACCAGTGAAATTAATTCGAAAAATTCTAAGTCACGCTTCAACGGTTCTAGTAATTGAGGAAATCGACCCCTTTATCGAAACACAACTTCGTGCAATAGTCTTTGATTTTCCTGAACATGCTGATCTTAAAATTCACGGAAAACTAACAGGAGTAGTACCCCGAGTAGGTGAACTCACCATTGATGCGACTATACAAGCAATCGTCAAATTACTCAAGATACCCTATCAGCCCATCTCAAAAAAGTTTTACAAGGACATTGAAAAAGCAACCAATGATTTACCCCATCGAACCTTGAATTTTTGTGCAGGTTGTCCCCACAGATCCAGTTACTTGGCAATCTATCGTGCAATTAAACGAAATAAGAACAAAGGATTTGTCACCGGAGACATAGGCTGCTATTCTCTTGGTGCATTCTACCATGACTTGATGCGAAATCAACACGCCATGGGAACTGGTGTAGGACTTGCCAGTGGCTTTGGCCATCTTCAATCTTTTGGGTTAGATGAACCCGTTATTGCTGTAATTGGTGACTCCACACTTTTTCATGCAGGACTACCCGCTCTTGTGAATATATCCTATCATCGGGCCAATGCAACCATTTGCATTCTAGATAATCAAGCCACAGCAATGACAGGATTCCAACCTCACCCAGGCACAGGTTCCGATGTTTTCGGAATTCCCACTCCTATTATCAATATTGAGAATCTCCTTCAAAGTATTGGCTTTACAAGTGTTGCAGTGGTTGACCCCTACAAAATCAAAACTGCAACAGATATCGTTTACAAGGCAATCACATCACCAGGTAGTAATGCGATAGTGTTTCGGCGTCCTTGTCCTTTGTCTATTCAAGATCCAACAACTTCACAGCTTCAACCCATTGTAGAAGTTGACACTAAAAAATGCCATGGAAAAAAC
Organism: Candidatus Thorarchaeota archaeon; assembly: GCA_048882025.1. Classification (GTDB taxonomy): domain Archaea; phylum Asgardarchaeota; class Hermodarchaeia; order Hermodarchaeales; family Hermodarchaeaceae; genus Hermodarchaeum. The sequence goes on from JBHLSA010000209.1 coordinate 2,286, forward strand.
TGTCAAGTATGTTTAACAGAACTCAACTGCCCCGCTCTCATCTGGGATGAAACCAGTACTTTTGTCACAGTGGATGAAACACTTTGTGTCGGCTGTGGTGTGTGTATTCAGATCTGTCCACAAAATGCCATACACACGAAAGAAAAGAAAAAGGAGATCAAAGGCCCATGAGTTCTATCCCAAAAATTCAGCTGCCTGCCAATCGCCCATTCAATCTTATCGTGGCAGGGGTTGGTGGTCAAGGTATTCTCCTCGCCGCACGGCTCATTGCAAAAGCAGCATTCCTTGATGGACTCATAGTTAGCATTGGAGAAACCTTCGGTGCGTCCCGAAGGGGAGGCACGGTCCTATCGCACATTCGGTTCACTATTACCCATCAAGAAAAATCCGTTTCACGAAAAATCCCTTTAACTGGATCCTTAGTGCCTTGTTCAATGGCGGATGTGCTTGTGGGACTAGAACCTCTTGAAACACTTCGTGCTGCTCCCTATCTGAATCCTCAAAGTGTCGTACTGTTAAATACACAATTTCAGCCACCTATTGATGTAATCGCTAATAAGGCAAAGACGATAACCTTCTCAACTATCCAGTCCCGCCTCTCTAATCTAGTTGCTAAACTTTGGTCAATCAATGCATTGCAACTCGCTAAAGCCGCTGGTGAAATACGAACAGTCAACACCATCATGGTTGGAGCACTCGCTGGATTACAAATTACACCGATTTCCCAATCCGCTTTTAAACTAGCAATTTCAGATCAATTTGAAAATGAAACTGTTCAAAAAATGAATGTTAAAGCATATCATTTTGGGTTAAATTATGTAACCAAAAATACTTAGTTACTGCTTTTTTTACTTGTTCGTTCCTTGGGTTTAGATGTGCGACGTTTCTTCTGCTTTTTTGCTTTACTCCGAGGCTTCGTCGTTTTCCAAGCCATAGCTCCAACTTTTAAGGAGGCAGGTTTAGCCATCTCAACAGTTGTAGTTGTTGTGATTACATTGTCAGTTTCAATAATGTCTGAAGAAACAGGCATCTTGAGTTGTTCATGAATTAAGGCGCGAGTAGCAGATAGGCAATCTCGTGGATGGCACAATGCAAGTCGTAAACCCAATATGTCTTCCACATAGTTAGGCACCCAGGAGCGTCCAGCTCGTGGCAAATCGTAGAAGGGATATACAAAGAGAATGGCGGGAAACTCTGCTCGATGCGCTTTAACAGAATTATATAAAACACGTGCAAACAACCATTTGCGGGACCGTTCAAACTCGATAGCTAGGAGTCTTCGTGAACCCTGCGTTATTGCAAAATCAATGCGTGTGCGATCTGGTGTTCGAAATTCATGCCAGCCTTCGACTCCGACTGTTTTTACCAATTCTTGGAGTTCTAAGACCAGGCTTTTTACACGCACCAGAATCTCATCCTATATGTTCAAATGCTTGAATTAATAACTTATTTAAGTCACTTTTTTCTTCTTTTAATTGGAGGCGAAAGGTATCACATTATGCTTAAAAAACAATAATGGAAAGCCCCCTTATCATTATTGGGCTACACACAACGAAGCCATGCAAGAACGCCTGAAGAGTAAACCACCAGATCCTCAGAAAATTGATGCCCGCTATGCCCATGAACGAGCTG
>JBHLSA010000210.1:0-3888 GCA_048882025.1 Candidatus Thorarchaeota archaeon
GAGTATGGGACTAGCAAAAGCATACAAGATGAGCCCTATCACTGTCCAAAAGAAGTTATAGTGTTGCCACGTTTTGTTGGAATTAACAATAGACCAAATTGTGAAAAAAATGATGCCATTTGTGAGTATGACAAGCAAAAAAGCGAATATTGCTAATATGAAGAGAGAAAGAAAGGGTAGGACCAAGAAATAAATCAACCAATAATTGATTAATGCAGCACTAGGAATGATTATACCATATCTAAAGGAAATCGTTTGGTCGTTGCTAACATCGACCTTGATTTTTAGGATGAGAGCTGCTGAAAGTAGTGAGAAAAATAATGTAATTTCGAAAAGATTCGCTACAAGTCTATAGGATTCAAGATTAGACCCAGGGGCTATCAAACCCAATTGATGTAACAATGCATCTACAAGATGTAAGAGCCCTAAAAACAAAAAGGCAGAATATAGTAAAGTGTTTGAAATACGAGGATCACTACGTGATCTTAGAAAAGCAATAGCCCCCGTCATAACCGCTAATAAACCAAGCAAAGCATGAATTGAGATGTTCGTATTGGGACGAGACCAGACTAGATCAGGTAAAAGGATGTAGCTAATTATTACAAAGACAAATGTGAAAAGTAGGACGAGAGTTATTTTCGCAACTACTCTGACCCCTGGTTTCACGTCCATAATCGTTATGTCCCCGGTTGCTTTTAGCTTCTGGCGATTGGCTCAACAATCGCCTTACGCGACAAACAAGCGCCTCAACTTTGTCCTTTGATTTCATGATTTTAAAGCTAATCCCCATAATCTAGCAATCGAACTTTTCCTACAAATTCCTCAATTCAAACTTATTTAACGAGCACATCAGACGGATATACTTCTAAGTAGATTTTTACCTCATTGAGACGCATATACTCGTGCGATAATCCTCGGGGGCGAAACTGCTGAGTGATTATGATAAGATCAACGCATTGGCTAAAATCCTGCAAACCCACCCGGACGCAGAACAACGAGCACAAGCAGTAGTGGAATTGGGTGCAATGCGTAATGGCCGTGCTTACGAAGCTATTGGAATTGCAGTATATGATAAATCTGCAATAGTCCGAAAAGCCATAGAACAAGCTTTTGAAAAAATAGGTGCCAACTGGGTTTCCGCACCTGTACTTATAAGATTACGAAGTAACGATGCAGGAGCTCGAATGGTTGCTTGCCAAGAACTAGGTCGCTTAGGCGACTGCGAAGCCGTTTTACCACTCATCGATAGGCTAGATGATGCAAACTTTCAAGTCCGAGTAGCTGCTGCTTATGCCCTAGGACAGCTTGGCGATCCCCGTGCAATTAAACCATTGCAACAGCTAATGCGTCGTGCCTTGAACCCATCTCTACGTCAAACCATTCAACGATCATTATCATTATTACTTCAAAAGAAATAATTCGAATTTTGGTCTACAGACCAATAAGTGGATGTGGATTGCCTTAAGAATACCTAAAAAGAAATGAAATGTCAAATAGAATAATTTGAAGTAAAACAAATAAAAAATGGAATTACCTTAGATGTCAAAAGATAAACCTTCTTCTAAATTAATAAGGATCGGTGCATGGGTCCAAATTCCATTTTCCATTCTTATGTTATCCATTGGTGCATGGCTCTTCTGGCTCCTTTATCCCAACTTCCTCGATCCGATATTTTTGGCTTCATGGGGTTGGGTGGCAATAGCAATATTATGGTTCGTCATTATTTGTGGAATAATTGGCTTCATTCTCTCAATACTCTGGTTTCGCTGGCAAACGGACATCCCTGAACACAAAAATGGCTTTATCGCATCTGGAATTATTGGTATGATTTTCACCGGAACGGCCCCTGGATTATTGGTAATTATTGGGTCGATTCTTCATACCTCTGAAGAGCTTTAAAGATTACATCGAAGATTTCGCTTTACCAATATGGAAAATGCTATTATGACACGTTTGGGCCGGTGAATTCAGCCCATGCCATTCTAGCCTTCGGTCCTGGCGAATCCCAAGCCCAGCAGAAACGCTCTGTGTAGCCCGTGTTAGCCACACACTGGTTGGGTACCATCAGACTTCGCTATGTGCCGAGGGACCTTCCAAGGGACCAAGCTTCTCCGCCGGTCTCACCCCCTACCAACAACCCACCACACCTCAAGCTCTTATCAGCCAATAAAGCACTCAAAGCCCAAGGCTAACTTGCAACTCAAGCCAGGGTATACACGGTTAATCCTCGAAATTCTGAATCATATGCGTGGTATTACCAACATAATTCCACACCTGAACACGCATCTATATGCCCCCTCCCTTCCTGTCAAAAAGCCCATCAAGATTGGGACTTCATGAGATTGGGAAAATGCACTGCTTTCTGCGTAATCTCCACAGAACAAGTCCCTTTGTCACTACACCAATCCTCGCATTTCTGCGCCGTATCCTGAACTAAATACCCCAACCCACATACTTCACACACAAACACCACTTGTCCCCTTACCGTCTTCTGCTTCACCAAACACATCACCTATCAAACAAGACTAACCCTAAACTTCGCCCTATAGAATAAATACATTGGCAAGATACTAGACTAACAACAAGTCATTGTCAACGAACTCGGAACCATCCTCTTCCTCTACTGGATAAAAGGCTACACCTGTCCGTTTGCTTGAAATCACTACACCATGTGTCAGTTACTATTTCGGTTTCTTGTGTCCAATTAGAATAGACTGAAATTCTCCACCAAGAAACCCGCCTGATCTATGAGAAATACTAACATCCAATCCAAACTAGCTAAAGTAAAGACAAGAAACCTAAGGAACGAACTTTTTATTCCTCGAAGTTCTGGATGTATCAGCACCTGAACGAGAAGCCTTTTTGGTAGAAACTAGTTGGCGCGTTCCTCATCATGCTCCTTTATATCAGCAGTGCCTGTTTCTTCCACTTACTCAGCAGCAGAATCATCTTCGGCCTATAACAAATCCAGTTAGGCGGGCTTCAACCATACAAGGGTCTGCGTCTGCTTCGCCACAGTAAAGCCTAATTTCTCATAGATGTGGATAGCTTGCTTGTTATCCACATGTACACCAAGCCTTGCGGTTTTGCCACCCCCATCCTTAAACAGTTTCAAGCAAAACCGGAGCATCTCCGTACCGTATCCCTTGCCACGATGAGCTGGAGACACTCCAATATTATGGATATAACTCTGTTCTGGCGCTAAATCTAAAATCCCAATTAACTCCTCATCATGGTAAACGAAATACGCCTGCTCACTTTCATACCAATAATCCAGCAACACCTCTGGGACATTCTTGAAATTCTCTATTACCAAATTCAGCGTGACATCCCGCGATCCACGCATGAACTCCTTCATGCAGTCGAAAAACCGATTCACATCCTCCCGTTTGATCTGCTCATATCGGAGCAGATTCGAAACCTCTATGGAATCATCGAGTGGCCGCCTCATATCAAACCGATTCGCAAGTTGCTCAAAGCCAATCTTTTGGAAGTATGACGTCAACTCTTTGTGCTTAGCTGGTATATCCAGGTAAACAAAGTCCACGGCGCGCTTCTTCGCTAGCAACAATAGATCATCTGCCAGCGCAGTTAGGATGGTGATCGGTTGATCGTAATTAATTACAAACAAGCGAATCAGTGGTGTACCAACAGGTTTGAATAGTTGCATTGGTTCTTTTCCAATTGCCGCCAACCCCACAACCTCGTCGTCGTTCAGATACAACTGGTAACCGAAACCAAGAAGCTCGATTTGTTCCGTATAGGACTTGATTTGTTCCTTGAACTGCTCAATCTCTGGATCGTCTTGAGCGATGTTTCGCAATACCATTTTGAATCAACTCTAGCAGAGATATGAACGTACACCTTAGAAATTCAGGGTTATTAATC
>JBHLSA010000211.1:0-3872 GCA_048882025.1 Candidatus Thorarchaeota archaeon
ATTATTATCGCCTTTAGTGATAATAATCCTGGTCCTGATTGGGGAAATCGTACGGCGAGTGATATTTTGGCGTTGGTGATTGGGAAACTGCCTTACTTCGGGTTCGTCCCATTGCTTTTAATTTCACCAGCGGGACTGCCCTCGATTATCATGTTGGTGGTAGTGTTTCTTGTGACCTCGTTTGTGTGCGACAGCTTTGCACCGAGTAAGAAGAATGAAGAACCCGAAACTCTTGAGCCGAGTACCTAGGGGTAGCCAGATACTTTTTAACCGTTTGTCAGAAAGTCTATGGTGTTCGAAAACCGGCTCCAAGGCATATCTTTGGGGAAGTGACACAGAACGAGTATTGTATAGGTGGTTTATTTGGCAACTACTGGAGTGACGTTTGAATCAATATCCCCGGCGGATTTCTTCTACCGAAACCGGTCAATTGCAGGCTTTGATAATAACATGCGAGCGCTATATACGGCAGTTCGCGAACTAGTTGAAAACTCATTGGATGCCTGCGAAGATGGTGGGTTTCTTCCCACGATTAGTGTAAAATTAGCTGAGATTTCCCCAAATTGGTATAAACTACGCGTAGAAGATAATGGGATTGGCGTTCCCCGCGATCACATCTTACCGGCCTTTGGTCAGATTCTGTATGGTTCAAAATATGAGCATAAACAAGCACGTGGTCGTTTTGGGCTAGGTGGAAAGATGGCTTTTCTTTATGGCCAAATTACAACCAGCGAGCCCTTACAGGTGATCACTGCACCTGCTGATGGCGATCATATTTTTGATGTTGTGTTACGTCAAGATATTGAGGAAAATAAACCTGAATTAGTAAAATGGGAACGCCGAAAAAACCGTGAAAAAGAGCATGGCTGTACTCTAGAATTTACGTTAGAGGGAAATTGGCGTTCGGCTAGACGCTACATCCTTGATTACATTGAGCAAACAGCCTTGATTACTCCCTATGCTAATCTTACCTTCATGGAACCGGATAACACGGTTCATAAATTTAAGCGGTCTTCCAAAGTATTACCCCCACCGCCATCTCCAGTAAATCCGCATCCAAAAGGTATGGATATTGAACAATTATCTCGTATAATTGAGGCTACTAAAACTCGAGATATGGTCACCTTCTTCCGAACCCACTTTCATCGTGTAGGACCCAAGACTGCGAAGGCATTCCTGAAAAGAATCAATATGTCATTCTCGCAAGACCCGCGGGCACTCAAACCTAATGACTTGGTGAAAATTGCGCGGGGATTAGAGGATTTCGATAAATGGTTACCCCCTGATGCGCGTGTCTTATCCCCATTGGGTATAAAGCTATTAGAAGTAGGTATTAGGTCAACTTTGAATCCAGAATATGTACAAGTTACCCAACGACCACCCAACAGCTATGGCGGTCACCCCTTCATTGTCGAATGCGGGCTTGCATATGGTGGCGGAGTTCCAATGAAGGAATCAATTATCATCTACCGTTTTGCTAATCGTATCCCATTAATTTTTGATGAATACAAAGATGTCTCTGCGAAGGTGATTCGGGCAATCCCGTGGAGCCGATATCGAATTCGTCCAGGAATGCCAATTGCGGCATTTGTCGCAGTTGTAAGCACAAAAATTCCTTTCAAAACAGCTGGAAAAGAATTCATTGCAGATCTTACCGAACTTGAGTATGATATTCGTATGGGACTCATGGAGTGTGCACGGGGCTTAAAGGGGCATTTGCGACAAAAAGAGAAAGTACAGCGAGAACGGATGCGGGCAAATGTCTATGAAAAATATCTTCCAATTATTGCTCGTGACGTCGCAGCCCTTGCAGGGCGACGAAAGGTCCCAGATACTAAAGCGTTGATTCAAAGTGCAATGACTGTCCCATTGTATGAGGAGGAGGAGAATGATGAAGCACCTCCGCCTGATGAAGGAATTCTAGAAACAAGTGAACCATCAGGCGATGAGAATCCAGATTCAGAGGAGGAGGAGTAGTCAAGGAGGAGGTCAAGATGTCTGAAATCACGGCTGATCAAATTATGGAAAATCTCTCACGCAGATGGAAGCCTACTAAACGTTTGACAAGGCTTCTCAAAACAGATTCAGATCGGGTTCGTCGTCATCTGAAGAAGTTAGAGAAAGAGGGGCTAGCAGAATCGCGTAAACGTAAGGGCCAATTAGAATGGCGATTAGCAAAGGGAGAAGCTACAAGAATTCGGCAAATCAAGAAGGAGCCCAAGGCGTTCAAAGAGGAACAAAGAAACGCTGACCAAATTAAATCCGATATGCAAGATGTTGGATTAACATTATACAAAACCTTAACCAAGGGGCAGTTTCCTGAAATCGATTTACCCAGTCGAAGTACAAGCAATATACGGTTTGACCAAGAATTGGGACAATACGTTCTTGCCGGTAAAACGGTGACACGATCCACACGAAATGTCGGTCAAATTCGTAGTTTCAGTCAATTTGTATGGGTTATGCGATTTCTCAAAGAACTTCTTTCGGAAGGAAAATCTAGCACTTTACGAGACATTTACTACCAATCATTCGGTTTTGGTGTGAAATTTGCTCAACAAAGCGAAAGTGATACCTCCATCACCGACGTCGAAGCCAAATTGAAGACACCTCGTGAATCATTTCGTGTATTTCCTGAAGAACGGGCGGCTATGTATGGCGATTTGACCATCGAATATATAGCACCCCAGAAATATGCCGGTAGAAAGGTAAATCTCACGGATCATCCAGATGGGCTTATGATTGGTCCTTATCTTACATCTGCAAAATTCATTAAATGCAAAGCGAATAAAGTAATCGCCATCGAATCTGGTGGTATGTTTACTCGTTTTGTTGAAGACGGCGTACATGAAACTCATAATGCAATTCTCATTCATACTGGAGGGCAGGCACCTCGAAGTGTGCGAAGGATTATCCGAAGGCTCCGTTATGAATTGAACCTGCCAACCTACTTATTCGTTGACGCAGACCCCTGGGGTGCACACATCGCTATGGTAATTATATCAGGCAGTGCCTCTGCTGCTCACTTGCGTGGACTAGCAACCCCAGATGCCGTGTGGATGGGAGTTTGGGCATCAGATATTCAGAAATACGACCTTCCAAGTGATCCTTTTACTGATACAGATAAGAAACGTACACAAGATTTGCTTAAAGACCCACGCTATCAATCGAAGTTTTGGCAAAAAGAATTGAAACTTTTCCTTAGAACAGGACGCAAAGCAGAACAACAAGCTTTTAGTCGGTATGGACTTAGCTTCGTTACCGAAGAGTATCTACCCAAAAAATTTGAAGAAATTGCCAAACTACAAACCCAAGGTGTTCTCTAACCCAGTTTTGAGTTAATTTAATTAGAGAGTCGATGGGGCAGAATTCTTATTTACCGTAATGAGTCCTTTGTACCATCTAACACAACCAAGGTGTGAGCATAGTGAAAAAAGTCGAGTTCTTATACGGATCGGGGCATGTTCATCTTGAAATTCCTGAAAGAAATTTCTTAGGAATTTTGGATGCTAAACCAATCAAAGGGGCATCTGATCCAAACAAGATTGTTGTGGATGCGATTCGAAAGCCCATAGGTTCTCCAAGATTAAGTGAAATTGCCAAAGCTGGTCAAACTGCAGCAATTGTTGTCGATGATCATACACGAGGATTGCCCTGCCATTTACTCTTGAATCCTGTTATTAGTCAACTAAAGGAAGCTGGAGTAAAAGAGACCGATATTACAATTATTTTTGGAACTGGAACACACCGTGCAACAACGTCTGAAGAGCAACAACACTTGTTATGTGACGTGGCTTGTCAAGACCAACGAATTGCCGTCCATAGTTGCGATGCTCATGATTTGGTATCGGTAGGTACCACATCTTACGGTA
>JBHLSA010000212.1:0-3853 GCA_048882025.1 Candidatus Thorarchaeota archaeon
GTTGATAAATATGGGGAAATTAATGTTAAAGCCCTAAAGGATGCTATTACTGATCAAACTATCTTAATCTCAATCCAACATGCTAACAATGAAGTAGGTACCATTCAACCAATAGAAAAAATTTCAAAGATCGCGCAAGATTCTGAAATTCCTCTCCATGTTGATGCTGTTGCTAGCGCAGGTCAAATTAGTATCAATGTAACTGAACTTGATATCTCACTCCTTTCATTATCCTCAAACGATTTATATGGTCCTAAAGGAGTGGGAGCTTTATTCACAAAAAAGGGAATCGCAATCCAACCTATCTTGTTGGGAGGCGGTCAAGAATTTGGCATTCGATCGGGAACTGAAAATGTTCCTGGAATCGTAGGAATGGGTTATGCTGCGGAGATTGCTAAGAAAAATCTTCATGAATATGCAAAACACCTCTCAGAACTCCGTGACCAATTGATCAAAGGTGTAATAGACAGTGTTGATGAAACATACCTTAACGGTCATCCAACGAATCGCTTACCCAACAATGCCAATATTCGATTTCGTTTCATTGAAGGTGAAGCTATCACACTCTATCTTAGTTTTCAAGGATTTTTAGTTGCTACAAGTTCTGCTTGTACCTCTAAAACTCTCGCTCCATCACATGTACTTATGAGTATGGGAGTAGCGGAAGCAGAGGCACATGGGGCGCTTCAACTAAGTTTGGGCCGTGAGAATACTCGTGAACAAGTTGATAGTTTTATCGGGGCTATTCCTGGTATAGTGGAAAAGCTCCGGAAAATATCACCATTATCAAAAGAAAATCCTCCTGAATTAATTGAAGGAGATACATCCCACCAAAATCATTAAGACATACAATTAGGAGATGAACCAATTATGACGTATAGCGAAAAAGTCCTCGATCATTTTACCAATCCTCGCAATCAAGGCGAGATAGAAGATGCTGATGCTGTTGGTAAAGTCGGCAACCCGACTTGTGGTGATCTCATCTGGATATATATCAAGGTCAAAGATGATATAATCACTGATGTGAAGTTCAAGACTTTTGGGTGTGCTGCAGCAATCGCCACTAGCAGCATGATTACTGAGTTAACCATAGGCAAGACTCTGAAGGAAGCGTATCAGATAACCAGAAGTGATGTTGCTGACAATCTAGAGGGCTTACCACCCATCAAAATGCATTGCTCAAACCTTGCAGCGGATGGACTTCACAAAGCAATCGAGGAGTACCTGCAAAAAACTGGTCGAACCGTTGACGATCTTAAGTAGTATTATTTATCTATTCAGAATTTGTTGCAAGCCGTTCAATAATCGTTTTGAACGTTTCCGATGATAAAGCCCCTTTAATAAGGTAATCTTTGGCCCCCATTTCCAAAACTTCTTGAACAGTTTCATCATCATCAATAGCTGTTAGAGCGACAATTGCCACATTGGGATACTCGGTTGAAACTCGTCTAATTAATTCGGTTCCACTAATCTTAGGAAGAACCAAGTCAACGAAGAAGATATCTGGAGGATTAGCCTTGATTTTGTCAAGAGCTTCTTTACCGTCTACTGCTGTTTCTAGGTTGTAATCACGTAGTAATATTTGTGCAGCGCGAACAAACGTTTCAGAATCATCTGCTAAAAGGATTCTAATATTAGGCAATTTCTTGGAAGCCAATTTGAGGTTTACCCTCCTTTAAATGCGTATAAATGCAATATTGTGGGGTTGAGGGATTAATTCCATGAAAGATAGTGACACCTTCCCTCACTGCAAGCTCAACATGAATATCAGCTAAGTCAGCTAAGTACTGATTTATTTCTGGTGTACTACTATAACCAATGGTTACTGCTAAATTACTTTCAGTAGCAGTATCATTAGCAATACGCGTTGCCCAACGCGGAAGTTCTGCAGGTCCTAACCACGAATATAACCAGCCAAATCCAATCACACTTAATAAGTCCTTACAACCCTGATTCCTTAGCTCTTCTAAAACCATGCTCCAAGCATTCTCAAGGTCAGAGCTTTCTCGAAAAGCGACTGTTTTGTAGTAAGGCTCACCCAGTTCAGCCGCTGCACTGGAAACTCCAAGACTTGATGCAGCACTAGCAAAAAGACGAAGGCGTGTATTAAGCTGATCTACAAAGCCATAACGGAGTGCTGCAGCTTTGAGTCGACGGAAACTCAATTTATTTGGCGGGACAATAACTACACCACTTTCCTGATGCAAAAAATTAGCAATCATACTCATGAGTAGAGTATTTACAACCTCATTGGATACCCCTTCCGCCACCTGAATGAAGAAAGTGCTTCCACGTCGAAAACCCCCAAAAATGTCATCGAGTTCCCTAATTCCGGAAGAAAAACGTCCTCCTGAATGAGGAATAACTTTGAAATCCGAAACCCGGAAAGCCTGTTCTGTATCATAATTGTGAAGAATACTAAACCTATTCTCGGTAAGCGAAAATCCTCGCATTCCCTGATCTATTGGGGTTCCGCGTAATTTGAGTAATCGAATACTACGCCACATTCGACCTTCAGTTTGTGATTTTGTTAGACAGATAATTCCATCCACTATGTGATCCAAAGGTGAGTCTTCGATACCTTCCACTATGAGAATGATTTTAGCGTTGAGTATCCGACCAAGGTTAGTTATCGCGCTTGTTAATCGTTGAGGATCTGCCTGAGCTGCTTCAATTACTGCATCAAATGAGTCAATAATACATACCGGCGATTCAAGGTCTCGGAGGCAATCATTGACACTACTAATGAATGTTAATTCATCCGAATAGACAATGCGGTTAGCTGATGGGCCTCCAGAATCCATTGAAGATTCAGGAACGCCCATAAGTGCTGGTGTGGCATCAACGATTTTCCCCTCGGGAAGAAAATCAAATGCCCATGGGAATTGAGCATGTAAATTTGCACTGGTAACTCGCGATGATAGATAGATGAAGTTGTTTACATCAAATTTGTCTGGAAGTTCTTTGGCTAGTACCTCTAACAATGATAAAGCAAAGGTTGTCTTTCCAGTTCCTGATTTACCCTTAACAAGAAATGTTTGACCTTGTTCTTGTTTCAGGTTATCAACGAGTTCAGGGGGGAGAGTCACGGATTTACACACCTTCTTTTTGCATTATGGCTTCGGCATCTTAGTATTTTCTAGAAGTAACTGTGAAATGGTCTGAAAGAGTTCTCGTACATTAGTACCATCTTTAGCCGAGGTTTCCATATACCCCAGCATTTCTAAATTTCCTGCAACCTTTTCAGCTTCAGAGGAAGTTACTAATCGTTCGTCTTTTAAGTCGACCTTATTGCCTACAAGATAGAGAAAGACTTCTGGGGCCCCTTTCTTCACATCATCTACCCATTCATTTACACACGTCAATGTCTCTTTTCGGGTTACATCATAGACAACAATAGCAAAATCTGTACCAAAGAGGTATTGAACACGAATTCTCCGATAGGAAGTTTGACCTGCAAGATCCCAGACTTGTAATGAAATCTCTGAATTCCCAACTTTGGTTTTAAAAGTGTGAATATCAGCACCAAGTGTGGCCTTATAACCTTCTTCGAAAGAATTAGTCATATAACGCTTTATAAGCGAGGTTTTACCGACTGCATAATCGCCAATCAATGATAATTTAAACATGTATCGGCCAGTTTTGGTTGCCATTATTGTTTCACCAAACCCTACGTTGGGTTACCCTCAAATGAAAGATTCACTTGCAGGAATTTAAGCTCGTCGGTCTTTTGTTATCATCTCATAGTTATTGAATTGGAGGGAGATCGGAGACTTGAATACCCTTATTATTGATTATTAAGAGTAGGGGATTCATTTGGTGGCTTGTTCCTCGCATTTTGGCGATTTCGATG
>JBHLSA010000213.1:0-3831 GCA_048882025.1 Candidatus Thorarchaeota archaeon
CCAAATATATCCCCCCGGACTGTAACGATCGTCCATTATGATCCAACAGCGATCAGCAGGTTCGAAGGGTTTTTGTAATCTAAGAATTTCACGAAAACAAACCGCTTGATCATTCAGAGATATGGTACTCTCGATAAGTGGATTTTGAAGCCGCCGACGGATGCTTGCAGACATTCCACTGGCATCAACCGTAACTTTGGCTTTAGCGGTCTTCGTTTTGTTAGTGGTTTTATCTTTATATTTAACACCTGTAACCGCCCCCTCTTTCACGATTGGTTCAACGACATGGGAATGATCACGGATTTGGGCTCCCGAATGCTTGGCATAACTTAACAAGCGTTGTCCGAAAAATAAGCGGTCGAGAGTCCATCCATCACATGGCTCTCCTTTGATTCGTTGACTAATAGTCACAAAGTTTGCCATATTAGGAGGATAGATGTCAATACCATTGATAGCTGTCCCGAGTTCTTTTCCAGTGGGATAGGGAATACCCACATTCTTTAGATGATGAAGCGCAATCCCTTCCCCGCATACCTTGTCACCAACACGATCACGCGGTAAGCGTTCAAGCACTAACACGTCAAGTCCAAGTTCCGCAGCTCGTTTTGCCAAATGAGCGCCGCCCGGACCAGCACCAACAACTATGAGGTCATGTTGAGACACACGAATTCCTCCACAAATTTCTGGCTTTTCAACAGAGGTGCTACTTAAAATCTCATCTCTCCTGCTACAACGGTTCTATATTTAATGTATCATCACATGGAACCTTAGAACCCACGGGACATACACACGAACATCGAGTACACCACAATTCTGCACCCGGCGAAAGGAGTCGTTTATGCAAAGGACATGTTAGGCATTTCTCACGATCATATTTGCCATTCTCTAACGCATTTACGGGACATGCTTTAACACAGCGATCGCAATCTTCACACCATGGATTCTCTGTTATTATTTGAGCAGCGGGTAGATCTTCAGAGAAGGCAATAGCTCGAAGTCGGACACGAGGCCCATATTTAGCGGTTAGTAACAGGTTGTTTTTACCTATAACACCTAAACCTGCTAGAACCGCGGCGTCCTTGAGATAGATAAAACCATTTGGTTTCTTGTTGGAAACCGGCCCATAGGGTAATACCTTTGCGCTAAATCCGCGTTGGTACATGTTTAGGACAAAGCGATAACAGATGACTTTTAGTATCTCATCTTCGAAGGCTCGATCCGTCGTAGAGCTTCCCACCGCAGAGGTCGGTGGAGTATGGAGCCAAAGATCGAGAAGAGGATCTTGCATATGCAAACCAACAATAATGACAGTTTGTGTTTCAGGAAAAATAAAAGTAGGTCGATTTTCAGGAGCAAAGCGGTCGAATCTTTCTATTGGGGCAAACCCGATTAAATCCGCACCCCATTTAGTAAGCGATTGTTTCAGTTCCATTGCGATAGATGCTTGCATTGTATATCTTCACATCCGATTTTGCTAAGGGAATTACAGTATTTGAATGCAAAAGATTCTTTTGGGAAAACGCCTTTTTTCCCTGTCCTTTAGAATCTTATGAGATTATAGTATCAAACTAAAAAATCTTCGATGTACACACTAAGAACCAATGGAGCCTACTATTCAATGTCATTGCTTCTTTTTCTTTCTATAAGCTTTCTCCTGATCTTAGTATTTGTTGTGGCTATTAGCATCGGAGCTAACGATGAAACGATGGCTAGTGTGGTGGGAGCGAAGGTTCTGACATTAAATGCCGCCCTTCTACTTGGTGCATTCTTACAGATTATAGGTGCTCAACTTTTGGGTATAGATGTATCGACAACGATTGGGGAAGACATGGTATTAATTCCATTACCTCTTGATGCAGTTCTTATCATTGCGATTGCAATGACACTGTGGTTGTTAATCATTTCAGTCAAGGGCTATCCAGTTTCAACAACTCATAGTATTGTGGGATGTGTTCTAGGAATTGGCTTGTGGTTACAGTTTGCTACAGCTATGCCAGTAATCAATTGGGTGGAGATATGGAATATCGCCATCGGTTGGATATTGAGCCCAATTTTTGGTTTAGTGATTGCTTTTGTGATACAACAAATCATTCGAAAGATTGTAATTCCACGAGCAACAGGATTGGAACGGATTCAACGGATGGAACGCATCTTTGGCATATTGCTTTTGGTAATGGTAATTATTACTGGTTTGAGTCGGGGAGGAAATGATGTTTCCAAAGCTGTTGGTATTTTGATTATGGCATTTCCTGATCCAACAGCCCAACTATATGGTCTTCCCTTAATTCGGTGGTTCTTATTATTATGTGGTGTAGGAATGACCATTGGACTATTATTAGTTGGCCGTCGGGTTGTTGCAACAGTAGGAAAAGAAGTGACAGTATTGCGGCCTAGTGCAAGCTTTGCAGCTGAATCAGGGGTTGCTTTGGTGTTATTTTTTGGGACCTTATTTGGATTTCCTTTATCGGGAACCCATGTCCTAGTTACGGCGGTGATTGGCGTAGGGCTAGCTAATAAAACCCAAATTGGTGGAGTAGCAGTGAAAAAAATTGCATTAGCCTCGATTCTAACAGTGCCTATTTCTGCGGTTTTTGCCCTTGGGCTTTTTTTCCTTTACACTTGGGTGGCTCCATTCTTTTCCGCATGGCTATTTCTATAATATTTCTCGATAATTCCCGAGCTTGCTAGTTCACATCTTCAACTCTTTAATAAGAGAAAAGAGCATTTTGTATAAACGCCATTTTATTAGGGAAACTATTTATTTTCAATAGGACTATAAAAAATATATAATCTATAGTAATTTCGTTTGGAGCTTTAATAATAAACAAAAAATCAGGAAGCCTTACCCCTTTGCAGAGTATACTTCAAAACACCCTCATCTTAGCATTAGTGTTATTTGCTTCCATTTCGGCACTTGCGATTGGAGCAAACGACAACACAATGGCAAGCGTTGTTGGTGCAAAGGTGCTATCTCTAAAATCAGCGGTTCTATTATGTGGCAGCTTGTTTATTATCGGTGCAATTATTCTGGGACCAGGCGTAAGTGAAACCATTGGCTTCGATTTTGTCACTATATCGCTTCCATTCAATACTGTAGTGATAATTATTTTAGCCATGACGATATGGCTTTTACTTGCTTCATATTTGGGGTACCCAATTTCCGCAACACACTCAATTATTGGCAGTGTTGTCGGTATTGCGATATTTGAAATCTTGAATTCAGGGAATTTAATCATTAGATTAGACACCCTTGCATTGATAGTGATCGGTTGGGCCGCTAGCCCCATCCTCGCTCTGATAATTGCATATGGGCTTCAATTTTTTGTACAAACCCAGGTTTCAAGCCGAGTTTTTGGGTTGGATGATGTTAAAAAGCAAGAAGGCAAGTTTGGTTGGCTTTTGTTAATAATGGTTTCAATTATTGCATTTAGTCGGGGAGGAAACGATGTATCAAAAGCCGTTGGTCTCATCACAATTTTAACTATTCAACCACTTGACCTATTGCTAATTTTCTTCATTGGTGGCTTGGGAATGGCAATTGGATTATTCTTTTTGGGTCGTCGAGTCGTTCAAACTGTAGGAAATGAGCTCACTGAATTACGTCCTAGTACAAGTTTCTCAGCTGCTACCGGAAGTGCAATAATCCTTTTTTTAGGGACTTTATTTGGACTACCGATTGCAGCAACTCATGTCCTGATTGCCTCTCTGATTGGGGCGGTGCATGCAAATAAGAGGCGAATTAATTATTCTATTCTAAGAAGACTTACATTAGCCTCAGTAATCACTATGCCAATTTCTGCATTATTTGCATGCATTCTAGTCGTTATGCAA
>JBHLSA010000214.1:0-3824 GCA_048882025.1 Candidatus Thorarchaeota archaeon
CGGCCGTTGGCTCATCAAGAATAAGAATTTCAGCATCACGATATAGAACTTTAATGATTTCTACTCGCTGTTGCATGCCAACAGAAAGTTCTTCCACATTAACATCAGGGTCAATTGTAAGCGCGTTTTCCTTGGCGATTTTTATAATTTTATTTTTAGCCGTCTTAAAATCCATAGGAGTGGCTCGATCAAATAATCCCGTGAATAATCGCCCTAAACTGCGCCCGAATTTGCTTAGCTCTCCTTTTAGCCCAGGTGGTATTTCAGTCCTAATTACTCTTTTTTCAAATCGGCTTTCAAGTTTAACATAAAGAGGTTCACCGCCTAAAACAACATTTTCAGTGACTGAAAAGTTAGGGATGAGTTTGAAATGTTGATGGACCATTCCTATTCCAAGGCTTATGGCATCACGTGGTGAATGGAAGTCAACTTCTGCCCCATTAATTTTAATTGTTCCTGTATCTTTGGATATTAACCCATAAAGTATATTCATGAGTGTTGTTTTTCCGGCTCCATTCTCACCAAGAAGTCCATGGACTTCACCTTTTCTGATTCGGAGAGTTATTCCCTGATTCGCTTTGACATCGCCAGGAAAGGTTTTGCTAATGTTTTCAAGTTCTATGGCATAAATCGAGGGAACCCCCATTTATCATTCTTATTCAAAGTTGTCTGAATTAATGAACTGACAGTCAAAGTAGTATATAACGTGAATGATGAGGCAAAGTTAATTTTCCTTGTACCAAAAAAAATGAAAAGGGCCATAAATGGCCCTAGTATAGAATTAAAGCCAAGCAAAGTCTGTCGGGACTATTATAGTACCATTGATGACAGCAGTTGCCAAATCGTCCATTAAGTCAATTTCTGGTGTGGTGATCTTGTATGGTGTGGCTAAGAGATCATTGTTGAGTTCCCAGCCAATTCCGCCATCTTCAAGATCAAAGACCAATAGACCACCAGTGAAGTTGTCCCAGATACTAGCGGCAAGGATGGTCTTGTATACTGCAGTGTCCACACGTTTGAGCATTGATGTCAGCATTGTGGAATAGGTACCACCAGTTGGAACTCCCAGATACATTTGTGGCTTATCGACACCGATGGACCAGCAATCGTAGGCAAGAGTACCATTTTTCGCTATTGCCGCATCGATTACACCAATTCCTGACCCGCCAGCGGCAGCAAAGCATATGTCAGCCCCCGCGTCATAGTGTAATTCAGCTTGAGATTGCCCAGTTGTTGGATCATCCCAGGCACCCACATAACTGAAGAGAAGGTTACCAGGATGAGTGCTGTTTACACCAATGTTCGGGTTTGTATAGTTAGCACCAAAGGCATATCCAGCTCCAAACTTGTGGATAAGAGGTTCATCCTTTCCACCTACAAAGGCAACCATATCCTGTGTGGTTCGCAAACCGGCAAGTGCCCCGACAAGGAAAGCCCCCTGCTCTTCGTTGAAGGTTAAGGCTGCAATGTTAGGTAACTCCGTGTGATTTATCCAGTTAATGTCAATAACTGCAAAATTTTGTGTGGGATAAGCCGCTGCAACAGCAGTGATAGAATCAAACACTTCATACCCTACACCTATGATGAGGTCATATGGGGTTGAGTATCCAACATGTGCAGCATATTGTTCAAATAGCGGTTGGAATTCGGCGAGCGTTTGCGGTTCTGAATATGTGAAATTCACATTGTAATCTGCTTCTGCCATGTCTGCAGCGTCTTTTGTCAGGTCATTGAAACCAAGGTCACCAAGACCACCTAAACCAAAAACAATAGCCACTTGGTATGGGTTCTCTGGTGGGGCAGGTTGCATGAAGAAATACCAGTATGCGGCGCCACCGCCGACACCACCGATTATAATGACTAGTGCAATAATCGCATAGAGTGTGTTTCTTTTCATTTTTTGGCTCCTCCAAATGAACCGTCATCAAAAATAGCGTCAATGCTAAATAAAGAATTCTACTCTTTTTAAGCCGACATATTTCTGATTTGGTTCAAAGAGCTATATCCCCTGTAGATTCGAAGAACTATAAAAATACTGACATTGAGACTACTGACTTCGCAATTATCAGTCAATAGTTTTAATATGCTCTCCCCTATAATTCGCAAATTAGCCCCTTTGGACCGACTGCGAATAGTTGGGTAGAACCTAAATGATCCATTTTTTTCTCGGCTTCATGCACGTGTCCACTATACACTGCTAAAGGTTGAACTTCCAAGATGAATTCACGCAGTCTTTGATAGCCGATGTGGCTGCCACTCAAGGTAAGATCGACATTCGTTCCAAATGGCGGAGTATGGGTGCATAAAACCAGGTTATCTAAGTTGTTAAACCGCTCCAAAATTTGTCGGACCTCTTGTTCAGTAACTCCAAAGGGTACACCAGGCAATCCACCACCAAGACCTGCAAAGGTATTGCTGTTAATCATTTCATGTTTACCATGAAAGTATTTGAAACACTCATGCTCGCCACAGATCCATTTCAATTCATCTGCGTTGTCGTGATTTCCAGGTACAAAATAGAGTTCCGTACCGATGTCGAGTGTTTCAAGCGTTTCTATCAAACCCCTACCAAAGTTCGCAAAATCTCCCAATCCAAAAGCGATATCCACATGGTGAAGCTGTCGTGTAATGTCTGATATAGCATAATGGTCTTGATGAAGATCAGAGAAAAAGAGAATCTTCATGACTGATACCTCACGTTTTGCCTAATCAAAAAACTTCCGAGGAGTGCACGTAACTGAAAAAAACAACAGATACTAAAAAGGGGTAAATTGGATAAGTAAGATGCGGTTCATGATGAACAGGAGGCTCGAATAGCTTTGAAGAACTCAATTGTGTGGTTTGTGGATCGGCGCGTTTGGCCGCGGTACTCGATGCTTGACAAGCTCGAATTGTTGTGGAAGAAAGTAGGCCTGAATAAAGCAGTTCATAAAGATGATCGTGTATTTATCAAAACCCATTTTGGAGCCTACGGAAACTTGATGTATATGCGACCCGCATTACTACGAAAAGTAGTTGATTTAGTAAAAGCTCAGAAAGCATATCCAATCCTTGCTGAAAGTGCTGGGTTAGGATATGGAGCGGGATTATATGGGGGGCGTACAACTGCAGCAGAATATTTTCGGATGGCAGCAGCGAACGGATATTCAATCGGAACCATGGGTGCGCCCATCATACTGCTTGATGGTTACTGGGGTGCGGACACTTTTACAACACCTATTAAAGGTAAACATCTGAAAAAAGTCGAAGTAGGTATGGCTTTGCGGGATGCTGATAAAATAATTGTCATGACGCATTTCAAGGGTCATGGTGGAACAGGAATGGGAGGAACCTTGAAGAATTTGGGAATTGGCTGCGTGGGAAAGTATAGTAAAGCTATGGTGCATGGTCCTCAAAATCCCATTGTGAACACAGCAGAATGTAAAGGATCCGAATGTGGGAAGTGTCTGAAAGTTTGCCCCACCCGTTGTATTAGCCTCGACCCCATATTGGCAATCGATGAAAAGCGTTGTATCAAATGCCTTCATTGTGTAAGTGCCTGCCGATCAATGGCGGATTCCCAAGCACTAACCGCAAAATGGGGTGGGGATCCAATTGGACAAACTGAACGCATGATTGAAAACGCTTTTGGCGTCATTAAAGGTGTTGGGAACGAGCGGTTCTACTACTTCAATGTAGCTTTGGATGTTAGTGAAACCTGTGATTGTGCCCCCTTTGGGCCAATGGCGATTGCTCCGGATTTAGGGATATTTGCGTCCCGTGATCCTGTTGCCATTGATTCAGCAAGCATTGCCAAACTGAATGAAGCCCAGCCTATCACGGCT
>JBHLSA010000215.1:0-1571 GCA_048882025.1 Candidatus Thorarchaeota archaeon
CTTGAATTACATTATACTGCAAAAGTTTCACAAGTTGCTGGGCGTTTACAAGGTGACAACGCATGTGAGTTTAAGCTTCACTTCGCTGAGAAATTGCCTTAGATAATGCCTTTTGATAAATATGAGACCTAATTTAGTTTCGTTGTTTTTTCCAATTCAGGAATTATCCAATCCAATTCTTGTTGTTGTAACCTTTCCTTTGTTGGAATTCCTCGTTCATCCCATCCCCGTTTCTGATAGTACCAAGAAAGCATTTTATCATAACCAGCTTCATCCAATCTAGTGCCTGCCAACGGACCTACAGTTAAAGCTTCTTTGAACCAGCGTGCAGGTGGATAATCCATGAAGCGATCCCATTCGCCATTAAACTCCCGAACCCAATAGGCTCGAACAAGCGAATAGGTACGGTCTGCTAGTTTCCAAAAGTCTTCTAGAGTCCATTTCAGTCCTGTGGCTGCTTCAAAAAACTGTGGATACCAATCCAGATTAAACCCGACTTCAATCCAGGGGAAGCGACAACCAACAAGCTGTTCAAACATGCCGCCGCGAATCCGTTGAAGTTCTATAACTTTGTCAACTTTACTTTCATCATAGGAGTCACGGCCTATGTCAACTTCGTAGGTTATGATCCAACTTTCCTTGTGGTGAGCACCTATTGAACAGACTCCAAATGCAAGAGCCATACCTGGAGCGGCATGACAATCGTAGCCAGATATTTCTAAACCTTTGATATGCATAGCAAAACTACTTGCCTCCTTTCCAAGTCGTTTTGCTGCCATTTGTGTTCCTTCTGCAAGCATGGATCCTAAAGCTCCTTTTCGGTATGCAATATCAGAGATTAATTGCCGAGTGGCTTGGAAATTACCCCAATCGAGAGGCTCATCAAGAATACCTCTTTCCACTGCTTCCATTGCAAATGCAATAGAACCTCCCAATGAAATGGTATCTAGTCCAAATTCATCAGCAAGACGGTTTAATGTTGCTACCTCTCGTAAATCTCGCAATCCGATATTAGACCCTAGCAATGCAACATTTTCATAATCAAGTTCGGCTGTTTTCCCTTCTGAATCCGTAATACAATGACCACATTGCATAGTACACGATGGACAGCCACGGGTTTTTACTTTCATCGATTCCATCATATCCCCATTCAATGCCTCTGCATGTTCAAATTGCCCCTCACGGAAATTATAACTAGGGAGCACACTGAATTCCTGACACCAAGTATGAATGAGCATTGTTCCTTGGGTCATCCAATTCTCATAACTAGGTTTTTCACGAATATCCTTGAACCCTTCACGACCTAGCTGACGAAGAGTTTGAGGATCAGCAATTATAGGAGTTTGAGTGCCCTTAGCGATAAGGGCTTTTAGATTCTTAGAGCCCATTACGGCTCCCATGCCTGGGCGTCCTCCGGATCGACCTAGCATAGAGCGGACGGTAGCATATTTAACAAGATGTTCACCGCCTTGACCAATAATAAGGGTGCCAATGTTTTTTCCGTGGTTGTTTTCAAGTATCTGTTCTGCTTCAAATGCGCCTTTTCCCCAAATGTGGTCCGCATCTAGAAT
>JBHLSA010000215.1:1581-3821 GCA_048882025.1 Candidatus Thorarchaeota archaeon
ACTCACCTCTGAATCTTCGATGAGAATATACGATGGTGATTCAGCTTTGCCCTCCACAATTACTAAATCATAACCTGAACGGCGGAGCTGATTGCCGAAGTGTGAACCAAGATTTCCATCTCCATATCCGCCTGTTAAGGGGCTCTTTGCCGCTACAACTACTTTTCCAACATTGGGTATTGCTAAACCAGATAAAGGTCCAGCCGCTGCAATAAACTTATTAATTGGAGAAAAAGGGTCCGTTCCCTTAGGAACCTCATCCCAGAGAATTTTTGCTGCAAATCCACGGCCACCCATGTAATGAAGCGCAAATTCTTTTGAATAAGTTTCTGTTGTTATTTCCTCATTTGTTAAGTTAACACGTAATAGCTGTCCGATCCAGCCTTTCATAAATACCTCACCAAAGAAAGAATCCTATGGCATGTCATAGGGTACTCCACATATAATTTTCGCAGATATACAAGAAATCATGTTCTAGTTCTCCTGAGAGAAAAAAAAGGGAGACACCTCCTAATGGATGTGGTTCTCGTTCAGCTGTCGGAAATTAAAGCCGAGGGAATATAAACCATCAGTTCAACTGCAATATAGAACAACCTGAATCATTTCCGGAAAGCCCAATCTAAATAAGCAATTTTCTGTGAATCATACGATTTATCAAAGAAAACACCTATTCAAGGGTATGAGTAATCAATCCGCTGACTGTATTTTTTGTAATATCGTTGCAAAGAAAATTCCTGCCCATCTGATCTACGAAGATAAAGAAATCGTCGTATTCCTCGACATTCGTCCCATTAATTCCGGACATTCATTAGTGATTCCTAAAAGTCATGTTGCAAATCTTAAAAATCTGGATCCTTCTCTTGCGGGTCGACTCTTTCAAGTTGCTGGAAAGATTGCGGCTGCTCTCCGGAAATCGGGGCTTCGTTGTGAAGGCATTAATGTCTGGCTTGCTGATGGTAAAGCAGCTTTCCAAGAAATACCTCACATCCACATCCATGTTATTCCTCGATATTCTGGTGATGGTTTACGAATTCAAGCAGGTCCTGATTATGGGCAGATACCGCCTGAGAACGAACTTGAAAAACAAGCCAATCAAATTCGAAAAGCACTCGACAAACTCTAACAGCATACACTACCTCAAAACGAAGCCTCAAATACATGAATTGCACGATATTCTAAAATCAGGTTGGGTGTCTTGATGCAATGAAATCTCACCATCTATCACTTCTCATTCTATCATTGTTCATGATGGGGATTGCATCATCAACTCATATTTCTATCATTCCGCACACACATATGTTGGCAGCCTCTCTCTCCTTAGGAGATCCTTGGAGCACAATTTGGATGCAGTCGACCGCCGTTTCTTTTAACGCTATCGCAGCAACTGCTGATGCAGTTTTTGTCGCTGGTACAACTTTTGATATTAATGATATTGTACAATCTCATGTACTTTTGATAAAATACTCACTTGAAGGCGAACACCTCTGGAATCAAACATGGGATTACTCCTATAATCAAGCCGCCAATGCATTATCTGCAACTACAGACGCACTTTATTTAGCTGGTGTGACAACTACGGGTCTCTATGGAGATAATGGTCTATTAGTCAAAATGGATTATAATGGAAATCAAATCTGGAATGTCTCATATGGAACTTTTCCCGCAGAATATTTTACCTCTGTAGCTATCGGTGTTGATGGTGTCTATGTTGGGGGGTTTGTCAAGTATGCAGGTAATTATGATGTTGCTGCTCTGCTGGTAAAATTCGATTTTGATGGAAACGAGCTTTGGACGGAAAAGTGGGACAGAGCTAATGTAAGTGTTGGTTTAGATGTTGCAGTGGGTTCGAATGGAATCTATCTAGTTGGAGAATATGGCGCTCAATGGAACGGAGCTTCAAATAATGCCTTTCTCGCCAAGTACTCCCTCACTGGAGTACAAGTGTGGAATACAACATATGGGGGTTCTGGAAGGGATGTAAGCAACGCTGTTTCTGTGTTCAATGATACTATCTATGTAACTGGATCAACAATATCCTTCAGCAACACTGAGTCAGCAGAATTATTCCTCTCCCAATACAGAACCTGCAATGTACTCCCGGTTCATTTTTGCAATGACCGTTACCTTGATGCCGGCCGGACAAGCCGCTTGGCATTCGTAGGTGTTAGTACATCCTCCAAAACCTTCTTTATCCAATTGAGCGACCATATTGAGGACGCGTCTTCTTTTTTCGGGTTGGC
>JBHLSA010000216.1:0-3808 GCA_048882025.1 Candidatus Thorarchaeota archaeon
GTTGTTGGCAAATCTCTTCGAGTCCTTTCAACCAGTCAGCAGGCGGGAATATATAACCCCCATCTGATCCAACTGGTTCAGTAATAATTGCAGCGACTTCTTCAGGAGGTACGAGATGTTTTAACACCGTCTTCAAGTAATCCAAACAGGCCAACCCACAATTCGGATATTCTTGTTTGAACATGCACCTGTAACAATCTGCAAAGGGAACATGGTAAATCTCTGGAATAAATGGACCTAAGTAACGGCGTTGGATTGTTGAAAAAGCGCTTAAGGAGAGAGCCCCATAAAGCGCACCATAGTACCCTTTAAGAAAAGTGATTATTTTAGGTCGCCTAGTTCCCACTCTAACAAGTTTTACAGTGAGATCCATAGCCGCGGCACCAGCGAGTTGATAAATTGTCTTCTTAGCAAAATCCCCTGGAGGTAATTTGTTTAATTTCTCAGCCAAGTCAACCGCTAGTTCATGATACCCATAAAGTGGGGGATGATGAATTAATTGGTCGGCTTGGTCCTGAATTGCCTTAACAATCGCGGGATGACGATGACCTATAGGAAGTGCGGCGGCGCCACCTAGAAAATCAATATATTGGTTTCCATCTTTGTCCCAAACTTTGGAACCTTCAGCCCTTACAGCAACAACAGGATAGTAGGCAAGCCGCATGGCTTGTCCAATGGCTTGCCTGTCCCGTTTCACAACTTTTGAACCCTTTTTTACTTGTCCCAATTCCATCACCGATTCTTTCAGGTGAATATCGTTGTCGCACTGGATAGGTGTTGTGAGTAATACAAGGAGAGAAATTAATGTGTATCTCGGTATTCTTGACCCCAATTATCTGCTGCGAGTATGGCATCATGAACCATGCCAGGAGTCACCATGATTGGCATATTACCCATGGAGTCCTTTGGATCACAGGCTTTCTCTGCCGCAGTAGGAAGCTCCTTGGCATCAATTTTACCTAACTGTTCAAGTGTAATTGGTAGCCCTAGTTTATGTTGCCAAGCCATAAGCTGTTCGATGTCCTCTGGTTTCTGGTTTTCAAGGATTTTTTGCACATTTACACAGAATGCTACGATTTCACCGTGGTTAGCCTCAACTCCGTGAATAAAGGTTAGACCATTATGAATAGCGTGTGCAGCTGCTAAACCAGCACTTTCAGCACATAAGCTACTAAGAAGCTTTATGGATTCAAAAATCCGTTCAACAAATGGGGATACTAATTTCTTTGAAAGATCACGGTAGGCACGGTATCCATATTGAAGAAGGTTGTTTTCACATAAATCACCTAGCCAAGATGCAGCAGCGGTGGGGCGCCCATTAAGAAGACTTGCAGCATTAGGTTGGGCTACACAGGCTTTGGCTTCAACATTGGCGGCTAGTGCATCACCCATACCCCAAACAGTAAATTTCGCAGGAGCAGTAGCAAGAACTTCAGGGTCAACTAAAACTAAGTCGGGATTCTTTGGATAGAAAAGATACTCTAACCATTCATGTTTTTCTGTATAAATTACAGAAAGGGCACTGGCGTCTGCGTTCGTGGCGCATTGTGTTGGAATGCTTGCGACAGGCACTAGCAATTTATGAGCAACAGCCTTCCCTGTATCGACGGCGACTCCACCACCTACACCAAGAACTACATTGACTTTATTCTTTTTTCCAAGTTCTACAAGAGCATCGATTGTTGGGTAGGTACACATTTTCACAGAGGAATCAATAGCAGCTACTTCAACCTTGGCAGCTTCAAGGCTTTCCTCGATTCGCTTACCAATGAGGTTAATGGGAAAATCTTGCCCAAGAATTAAGGCGCGAGTTCCAATCTTTGCGATGTGCTCACCTAACTCATCAATAGCTCCACGACCTTGGACATATCTACTGGTTGAACCAAAGATTTTCATTTTACTTGCCTGCAAATTTAATCACCAATGGAACGTAAAGTTGGAAGATGAAAGACAGAACTCCTATATTTATGCGACGCCGAATAAAGGTTTTTTAGATATTCACATCATCCACAAACTCTTTAGATTGAATGGATAGGTGATTAACCATGTCTTCCATTAAGCGGTTCAAGAAAGAGGATTTATCGACCCTATTAAATGGTTCTTACCGAACGGATGTTAATGGATGGGTCCGATTACATCTTAATGGCGATTATCAACAAATGGGATTTCAACATGGATACTGGCTAGCTTCGGAAATACAAGCGAACGTTAGACAAACAGGAATGTTTCTCGAAAAAGCGGAAAAATACCCATGGAAGAAGTTTCGAAGTGATGCAGAAAAGATCTGTTGGCACATGACACCAGAAACTCTTCAAGAAGAAATCCAAGCGGTGGAGGCAGGAATGCACTTTCACGGCATTAAGGATACTAGTTGGAAAGACATTCTAGCAATAAATGCATATGGAGACACACTTTCAAGCCATTATGCGAAAGAACATGAAAAAAAGAAGGATACCAGGAGAAAGACCGGGCATTGTAGTGCCTTCATTGCAACAGGTACTTCTACAAATGATGGACGAATCGTTCTTTGTCATAATACTTGGTTTTCCTACATCATCGGAACCACGTATAATATTATGATGAGTATGAACCCTTCTGAAGGTCATAAAATGTTCATTCATACCTGGCCAGGGGCTATAGGTGGTTCAACGATAGATTGGGATATGAATGCAGCAGGAATTATGTGTGCAGAAACGACAATCACTGGAGCCAGCCGATTCAAGCCCGATGAAATTCCATACTTTGTCCGAGGCCGCCTTGCGATTCAGTTTGCGGATTCGATTGATAGTTGGATGAAGAGGATGATCGAGGGCAACAATGGTGGATGGGCTAACGCATATCTTGTGGGAGATGCAAAAACCGACGAAATAGGATGGTTAGAACTGGGAATCTATGAACACGCTACTCGCCGATCTAAAAGTGGGTATTTTGTGGGTGCCAACTGGGCACTTGATGACAATGTAAGAAATGAGTGTAGCGGAATTAGCTTCGATGAAACAGCCTCCCATTCTTGTGCATCAAGAACTCAGCGCCTCGTTCAACTCATGGAAAAATATAATGGTAAACTTGATGTGGCAATTGCTCAACAGATAATCAGTGATCATTTCGACGTCTCAACGAATAAGGAGCACCCCTCAGCAAACACAATCTGTGGTCATACAGAATATGATGAACGGGGATTAAAGGAATGGAAATGTGGTCCATTTGAAGCATTTGGAGCGACTGATGCCAAAGTTGTTACAAGCCTGCTTTGCGAAGAAGGATCATGGTGGGCACATTGGGGTCCAGCCTGCAATACTCACTTTGATTCCAAGGCATTCTTTTCTAAACACCCCGAATACGCATGGCAAGCACCATATACCCGGGATATTGTTCCCTACCCTTGGACATTATTTACTGCAGACATAAATTGGAAAGGATAACATTAGAAGACTCGTTTGAAAAGGTATCAGATTGTCGATATAACTCATCCTTGTGTCAGGATGAAATTCTTGACCTTGTTACCTTCGATATCAATGATGGCACCACGAAGAACTCCTTCAAGATATTCGCTACCGGGATTAATGGAAAGAGTCTTACCAATTTTTTGGAAGCCACGTGATTCATGAATATGTCCATGTAAGCCGAGTAAAGGTTGATATTTTTCAATAGCTGAGCGGACAGATTTACTCCCAACAGGCTGATCTTCAATTCGCCCCCCTTTGGTTTGTACTTGAAGCTCACCACCCTCAATTTCAGCGAGCACTGGACAAAGGTCAAGAGTTGAATCGTAAGGAGGAACATGCATATTGAAAATTGAATTCGAAGG
>JBHLSA010000217.1:0-3793 GCA_048882025.1 Candidatus Thorarchaeota archaeon
TGGCGCGGCGACGTGAACGCCGACGAGAACGTGCAAATCTTCTTCCGGGCCAACCTCAACTCGCCCTTGCCCAATAGTTTCATGGGGTGGGAGGGATTTTGGGTCAATCTTTCCTGGTATAATCCGGTTTCTTTGGAATACATAGCCAATGCTGAAGTAACTTTACGTTATGCAGATGCATTTAATCAACCTAAGTCTTTAGCAATGACCTCAGATGGTCATGGAAATTATCTTGCTTTTGTTACCACAACTGAGTTTGACTCTGCTAGTACAATTAATTTTGAGGTTGAATTCTCGAAATTAGGATATGTCAATGCATCAGTCGTCACGGGAACAGCCTTTCAGTTCTCAGTCACTGTAAATAATGGCCTTCCTCCATTTACTTTCGGAATTCCAACAGTTGTCCTCATTGTGGTGATTTTAATAATCTTTTTCGTATTCTCAATTTGGCTCGCTTTTCGATATTATCAAAAACGTATAGTAATACCTGAACAACAAAAACATCAACAAAAACTACAGGAAGTTCTAGATCTTTTCAGTGATGTTAGCAATCTCTCACGTATTCTGGTTCTGCATCGGGGATCGGGAATCGCAATCTTTGATCCGTTCAAGGAGCGGGGAATGGATGCTTCACTTATTGGAGGGTTTCTTCAGGCAATTCAAGCCTTTGCAATCGATGTTGCAGATGATTCTAATGGAGCGGCTCTTCAACCCAGTACACGTCTATCAGAAATCACATATGAAGGGTTTCGGGTGCTTATACATGATGGCAAATACACTCGAACAGCGATCGTTTATCGCGGAACGCCAAGTCAAACACTGAGAGAAAAAATTAGTTTGTTTTCTGAACAATTCGAAGAAAAATACCACGATGCACTTCAAAATCGTGGCTATGAACCGGGTGTATTCTCAAATGCAACTGATTTACTTGAATCAATTTTTCATATATCACTCCTTTTCCCACATAAAGTCGAAATTAAATCTAAGGAAATTAGACTTACTAATTTAGAAAGCCGACTCCATTATGTTGCGTTTGAACTCACTAAAAACCGACAATTTATTTCTCTACAAGAAATCGTGAACTCCTACTTGGAAACTATCCAAGAGAATCCCTTAGAATTGCTTAATGCCATTTACCAACTTCGCAAAAAAGGTATTCTAACCCCCGCAGAATTCTACTCACTTAGCAATGGTAATAATGTAGCTGCTTAGTAAAATCAGATTTAGAAATTACTTTTCAAAGCTAGTTCAAAATTTTTGGATGGTGCCTAACACTTATGTGTAGTTTCCATCTGAGCAGCGATTACCCTAAATTTTCACATTTAATCAAAGTCTACTCGGTGATAACAAATGTCTAATGAAAAGGAAAATCAAAGCCATCGCCGTTGGCTAGTTATCCTTGGAGCACTCATCATTCAGGTGTGTCTGGGCTCTATCTATGCCTGGTCCATCTTCCAAACGGCCCTACGAAGCGGAGTTTACAATTGGCCCTCACTCTATACCCAACTACCCTTTGCGGCAGGACTTGCCTCATTTGCTACATTTATGATTTTAGCAGGTAGGTGGCAAGACCGAATTGGCCCCCGAAAAGTAGCTATTACTGGAGGCATACTCCTTGGAATTGGTTATCTTCTTGCAGGACTTGTAGACATTATCATTGCTGGAGATTCTATTCTTGGCACGGTATGGCTTGTTGTCACTTACGGAATTATTGGTGGCGCAGGAATTGGGTTTGCATATGTGTGCCCAATTGCTGCTCTTGTAAAATGGTACCCTGATAAAAAAGGATTGATAACAGGGGTGGCTGTCGCAGGATTTGGGGCAGGAGCATTAGTCATGGGTTATGTTGAAACCTTCCTTTTAGGACTACCTTCCATCTTTCCCCTAGTCGGAGGTGCATTCCTAATCCTCGGGGCATTCTACCTCATATTAGTTGTTTCTGGTTCCCTTCTTCTGAAGAATCCACCACCGGGGTGGTCCCCATCAGGATACATTCCACCATCGGATACTGCTGATGCAAAGGGCAAAGATTTCATGCCTCGAAATATGATTACAACAGCAGTATTCTGGTTATTATGGATGATGTTCCTATTTGCTGCCACTGCAGGATTGATGACTCTTGGAAACGTTAAATCTGCCGCAGCCGCTATTGATCCTATAACAGCTGGACTTCCACTATGGGGACTTATTGCATCCATTATCGTAGGAGTGATGTCAATCTTTAATGCCGCTGGACGCATTGTTTGGGGTGCACTCTCGGACCGAATTGGACGAGTAACCACTATGGTGATTATGTTTATCCTACTTACCATTGGAATGTTTGGCTTCGCAATCCTGAGTACAACAATCGCAAACTGGGTTTTAGTTATGGTAGTCGCTTCTCTGGTCGGTTTTTGTTTTGGGGGAAATTTCGCATTATTTCCATCATCGACTGCAGATTACTTCGGTTCTAAGAATGTCGGCTCTAACTATGGTGTCCTCTTCACCTCTTATGGTGTTGCCGGAATCATCGGAGCACTAGCTGCTGGACTAATCGTGGATCTAACGGGTAGTTATCTGATGGCCTTTGTGTTAACCGGTATTCTAGCAATTGTCGCTGTCATTCTTGCATTCTTTCTGTACCGTAGCCAAAAGCCCCAACACTAACTCTCGAGAAGGTAAGGAGGCGCATCAAGCGCCTCATTCCTCACTTTATTCATTAATAAGAAAATTTGATAGAACTGATTTACGATTTCCAATAACCTATAACAAATGGTCCTCCTCCTCATCAATAAATGAAGCCAACTGACAACTCTCATGCCACCACCTCTCAACAGTAAAGGTAAGATTAGACACACAGGAGGCTATTAAGAGCTAAGCGATTGTAGACAATGTAATTTGACTCGATTTGAGAACTAGGCAAGGAAAGAATGTTGTTTTGTGTTCAAAAGAATGTGAGATTGTAAAGTCAAATAATGAAGCTTAACACACACTTGGGATAAATTCTGATACCCCCACATAAATTTATGAAAAATTGACATCAAAAGGTGACTTATAAATTGTCCAGCAAATAAGAATCACAAATTTTATGATGAAAATTGTTTTTACTGATTTTTGAGAAATTTTACTGCTTTTACAGCCCATAGAGGATCCTTTTTCAAAGCCCGGCCAACTGCGATAAAATCAACTTTTCTCTCACGAATAACATGATCAGCAAACTGTGGCGTTTTTACACCACCTACCCCAATCACAGGTTTATCAACACTTTGTTTTATGGCTTCAGCCTGTGGAACAAAATATCCTTCTTGTCTGATGAGCGATTTTGGAGCTGAACCACACATTCCACCAGAAACATCGAGAATATTTACACCTTCTTGGCTAAGTCGCTTTGCAAACTGTTGGGAATCTTCAATCTGGCTTCCCATCATCTCCAAATCTACTGAACCTAGTCGATAAAGCAGCATGTTTGTTCCTATTCGCTTTCGAACTTCTCGCACGACTTCTAAAGGGAACCGCATACGATTTTCCAAACTCCCTCCGTATGCATCAGCCCTATGATTTGTTAATGGTGAATAAAATTGGTTTAACAGAAATCCATGAGCTCCGTGCACTTCCACTCCATCAAAACCAGCCGAGATAGCACGTTCTGCCGCTCGTCCAAAAGCATAGGCAATTGGTTCCAGTTCTTCCACACTGAGTTCTCGAACACCATCCTTTGCTGATACCTATACTGGATCACTTCCCAAGAATGGAGGTGCTCGAGCACCTGCATGATTAAGTTGAAGCACAATACGTGTATTGAACGGTTTGATAC
>JBHLSA010000218.1:0-3768 GCA_048882025.1 Candidatus Thorarchaeota archaeon
AATAAGAATAGCACCCAAATACATGGGATGCCGTACATGGCTATATATGCCGTAATCAACGACCTTCGGTTCCTTGACTTCGAAAACGATATGTGATCGTTGCATCAGAAATATCCCCAAAAGTATAATCACTACACCTGGAATAATTGAAGTCAAATAAGAAAACGTGAAGAGAATTTCGTAAAGCTCTACTATAGCAGTGAAAAAGAAAGGTAATGACCAGATGAAAGCGGTTATACGCAAGATGAATGAGTCAAGAATCCAGATACAGAAGAAGAATATAAAGACAATAATTTGAATTTGATGGCCGCGGGGATGTTCACCAGCTACCGGTGGGTGCTCATGGGGCATTTGTATCACTTCTTACTTTGGGCACAACGAATTCAAATACAAAAAGTTCACCTTTACGGTAATCAATGACGAAGGAAACGTTGATTGAGTTTTAATGTTGTATCTCCGTCTATCTTTGTTCGTGTAAAAGTGAAGCCAAAATGGTGTTTTACCCTGGGAAAACCATAACAACAAGGGTAACTTGCATGAAACTATCAGTTCAATAAGTTATCTTCCTCTTCTGGAGGAAGATCAGAGGGGCTAGTACAGAAAAAGCTGATTAATGCAAAGACTCCAACTGTTAATGGTAACCACAAAATATTACCAAAGAAAAAGCTCAAAGGAATGCCTATAATCGCTCCAAGAATAATTGCATAGACGATATGTTTGTAGCGAGTAAACCAGTTCATGGTGAAACACTCCTATTATAGGTGGAATACTAATTTTAGTTAAAAATTCCCTTTTTGGAACCACCTGAAAGGATCTCATCAGGTGAAACCCCGATTACATAACTTTTTTGGCTCAAAATTGCATGAGTATAAAGGGTGTGTGGGATTGGATTCTGAAACCAGAAAAATACTTAGTGGCTACTTAATCTTGTTACTTGGAGATTCACTCTTTATAGTTGGCAAAGCCCCAGCGTATTTCATTCAGTATCCATTTTTAATGTTACAAATTACATTAACACTTATTCTAACATCGCTAAGTATGATTTTCGTTTTCTTTGGGAGCCTTATCATGATAGTCACCAGCATTAGAACTGGATCTTATAGAGAACCCAAACATGTGATGCTGATTAGCAGTTGCAGCATCATAATCGGATCTATCTGGGGGATGATATTGCTGGCACCCAGCATAATCTATCCATTTGCAATCTTGTTGATTTACCCGCTTTCCTTTAGTTCCTTGTTGGTCATTGTCCAAATATCGCTAGGTATTTTATTACTTTACAAATCTATCCGTGATTTTATCCTGACTCCTCGTACAAATTCCTAACCTAGACTATAACGGGCAATGAGCCTTTTGAATAGGATAACTGAATGTTGATACTAGAATGAGAAGCACTAGGTTTAATGGTAAG
Organism: Candidatus Thorarchaeota archaeon; assembly: GCA_048882025.1. Taxonomy (GTDB): domain Archaea; phylum Asgardarchaeota; class Hermodarchaeia; order Hermodarchaeales; family Hermodarchaeaceae; genus Hermodarchaeum. Next base: position 1,412 of record JBHLSA010000218.1, read on the forward strand.
TATTGATTTTACTTACTTGTGAGAGATAATGAAGGAGCGCTATTATGCTACACAAATCCAGAGTAAGTGCCTAGAGTGGGGGGCTACTCATATTGGATTTGCAGAGTTGGCTGATTGTCTCCCCAAAGAATTTGCCGACCTGCCCCGCGGTATCAGCATTGTTTATCATTTATCGGAGCGAATTATTGATGAGCTTAAGACAGGACCCACACGCGCCTATGCATACCATTATTATGCTGTAAATCGATTGCTGGATGATGTCGCTTTACACACTACAAAGTTGCTCCAACAATGGGGATACCAAGGATTTCCAATCCCAACATCACAGACTGTGAATCTGAAAACCCATGAAGGTCATCTTTCACACAAAATGGTCGCAACTCGAGCAGGATTAGGTTGGATTGGAAAAAATGCATTGCTAATTACACCAGAATATGGCCCACGGGTTCGACTCACAACAATTTTGACCGATGCACCTTTACGAACAGGGAAACCAATCAATGAAAGTCAATGCGGGGAGTGCCTACGTTGTTCTGAAGCGTGTCCAGGAGGAGCTATTCTTGGTAACATGTGGAAATTAGCGAGCCAGCGGGCAGATCTCTTGGAAGTAGAAAAATGCGCTGATATAATAGAACGAAATAAAGCGGAAATGGGAGCTCCCATTTGTGGTATATGCGTTAGAGTTTGTCCTAAGGGCATGAAGGGCGATTCTGAAAAAGCGTGAGAAAGTGACTAATCGCTTGCCAGAAATACAGCTTCAAGAGCTAATAAGTAGAAAAAACAGATGATGAGAACCCAAGCAACCTTAGGTAAGAATATTACGCAGCATATGCTAGCGATTCCGAGAATAGATAAGACAAGTAAAATCAAGCGTGTTAGATTCTGTTTTTCAATAGAGATGTATCCTTCTTTTTCTCGCTTTTGGCTCATGATCTAGTGTCCCTCAATTAAATTTAGAAAAAATGCGATTATAAAATTAGGTGTGAATACGTGAAACTAGCTTTAGTGATGAGCTGTTGGTTAGACTCTGATACTATTTTGTTCTATTTTCGGCACTATTGATTGTAGCGCTGAGTTTAACCGTCCCGTCCTTTTCGTCAACTTCAATAGTGATTTGGGCTTCAACTCTTTTTGCTTGCCCGGTTTGGATTGGCAAGAGCATTAATTCAGCGATGCCATCCAATAAGGCATTGTCATCGGCTTCTGTACTCAATACATCACCCCGCTGCGAAGATGAGTATGTTAATGATTCTGAATCTCTAACCCTAAGAAAGCTGGTAATACGCTGTATTTAAACTGGAGATCTTATCGCATAACTAAGCATTTCACAGAATAATCGAGAAAGCTGATCTTGCCCAATTACTGTTTTGTTTAGAGTATCTGCCACTGATTTTACGTCATTGGGTCGTAAACAGGCTTCTAAAAGCTTGAAAAGCCAAGAACGTAGCGGAAAAAACCCTAGATAGATTCAAGATTTTGGTAATACCAGCCGTTAAATCAAATCCGGGTAGAGTCAGCATAGTCAATCAACGACTAGGTGATAGTGATTATGGAATCTGAAGATTTACCCTATCATGCCCCTTCTAACCCAATCCACCAACTTATTGGTGAATCGATCGACCGCTTCACCGAATTTGTAGCTATTGAACGCGGAGGAAGCGAACAAACTTCTCGAGTATATCGATATGATCTCGAGATGTTCTTCAACTATATTGGTATTCCACCCCAGCAAGTACAACCACACCATATTCGCATGTTTCTGGCACACCTCAAAACGGATAGAGGATATTCAAGTGCATCCCTTCGACGTAAGCTAGCCTGTTTACGCTCATTCTTTCGGTTTTGTTTACAAGAAAAATTAACCACTACGGATCCATCAGTGGGACTTGCCACACCCAAGCTTGGACAAACACTTCCCCGAGCCGTCTCGCCAGAAGACGTAAAACGGCTTCTCTGGGCAGCTCAAAACTCTGAGAAGGAAAAAGCCCGTACACACACAATTATACAAGTGTTGTACAGCACCGGTGCGCGTGTATCTGAACTGTGTTCCATGAATATTGAAGATATTGATTTTGCCGAAGGTACAATTCGGGTAACGGGGAAAGGTGATAAGGAACGTATTGTGTTGCTCACTACTCCTGCAATGAACGCAATCGTTGAATACATTCAATTCCGTCCAGCAGAAGGGCCTCTCTTCATAAACCGTCGAAATCAACGGTTATCACCGCTAACTGTTCAACGTACAGTTCGAGAGGTGGCAGACCGGGCAGGAATCACTACAAAGGTGACCCCTCACGCCTTACGTCACTCTTTTGCCACACATATGCTAGAACGAGGTGCGGATGTTCGGGTTTTAC
>JBHLSA010000219.1:0-3760 GCA_048882025.1 Candidatus Thorarchaeota archaeon
AAGATATCGTTTCTTCTTTTTGGTTTTAAAGTCATTTTCACGTCACCTCTTTCAGAATTTCTTTTTCGCCTGTGCAACGAATAGCCATCAACAGAACTAATGATGAAGAGAATCGGTAGAATCAGGGGTAGAAAGACACCAATAAGATTCAGTGCTGGAAATACAATAGGCGGAGTCTCAGACAAAGAAGTAAGGAAGTAAATTTCTGTTACTGCTGAGTTCCCATTGTCATCTGATGCATGAACCCGGAATCTTAATTCACCATCATCATCAAAGGTCCCCATGAGGAAAATCCATTCGTTCTGATAGATTTCACTTGGTTCACCTTCGAACTCATAATGTTCAATCGTTCCTGTATCATCAATTATCCAATCAGCTTCAACCCATACTTGAACTAGTGAACTCTCAGGTTCAAGTACAATAGCTGAGAGTACATAGGAATTTCGAAAAGCTCGATAATTTTCAAGTTCAGGGATGAATGCAGGTACAATAATTGGGGAGTAGAAATCCTCTGGGTCTTCACTTAGGTCTGCGTATGTCAAAGATTCTGGATCAGAATTTAGCAGTTTCAGAGTAAGGAGTGCATAGAATGTAGACTCAACTCGACTGGAAAATCCGGGTCGTAGACCAAACCCTCCATCATCATTTTGCAATGATAGAACGAAATCGAGAAGGTGAGTTACATTTAGAGGGATATCAAACATGAGTGATAAAGCCACACCATAGAAAGTAGACTCCATTGTTGGAACGGTTCTATCTAAGGATGATACGAAGCCTCCAGATATTTTTTGATAAGAAGCAAGGGTAGTCTTGAGAGACCCATTAATATCTATATCATCGTTCAGGATTGATCGAACTATCATAGCTCGATAAGTGGAAGTCAGTGTTGAGTTGAAGCCAGGGAAGTTAGAATAGGTTCCATCGGGTTTTTCTAAATATGTAAGCCAATTCAGGATAGATTCTGTATCCATTGGGAAACGCTCTATGTCTCCCAGATGATGGAGAGTTGTTACTGCCCAATAGGTGTGTGTCAAATAACTAATTGTAGATCCCGGTCGTTCTCCAAAACCACCGTCCCCATTTTGTGAGTCCAATAAATATTGGATGATATTTGGAGTAGCAGTCAAAGGTTCTTCAAGACCTCGGGTTGCTCTAACTCCGAAGTGAGTATATTTCACTCTAGCAGAAGAGCCTGGTCTAAAACCGAATCCTCTTCCTGTATCACTGTAAGTGCTCTCAACATACCCACGAACTCCTGACGAGTTGTACCCACTATCACTGAGGAGTTTTCCAATGAGTATCGCCTGAGTTGTGTATGATATATCAGAAACATCACCAGGATAATTCGCGAAACCGAAAGTTGGCTGAACTCCCTCTACTAGATAATTGAAGACACCAGTAAGATCAGGCAGAGTAGAAAGAAGACCATGTTCATCAAGGAGGGAAAGGATTCGCAAAGCGAAAAAGGATGAACTTGTCTCCGCTGTTGCATCTCGTTCTGAGGCAGTAAATCCAGAACCAGCCTCCCGATTAGCGAGGACATAATTAAGACTATCATCAAGAAAGGTAGCTGGGAGATAATCATCAATAGCAAAGGATGTTTCTGTTCTAAAGAGATGGTAGAGTTGCATTGCAGCTGCTGTATAACCCATTGTTGGTAGACCTCCAACATATCCAGCAACACCACCGTTGGTGGCAATCAGTGAATTCAGTAATTTTGCTACTGATGCGAAGTACGGTGTATCTGTTATATTCATCAAGAGATAAGCTTGCACAGCATACAAAGATGCCAGAAGTTCAGCTGGTCCCCCCAGAGTTTCAGAGAAACCTGAAGCGCCATTGACAAATATAGGTGGAACAAACGTATTATTGATGAATCCACTTGATGAGTTATCGAGCTGACTACTAATACCAGGGAATTCTACATCAATTTGCTCTAGTCCATAGATTACTCTGTATGTAGAGGAAACATCCGGAGCATCCCATTGAGGTAACGGCAAATAGCCTTGTTCAATGGTCTTTAGCTGTTCAAGAAACTTTACCGTTTGATTTACTCCATCTATTGAGAGGACTGACAGATTGTTATATGTGACCAAAAGTTGGAGAGCTTGGAAAGTTGACTCAACCGAACTCCTTGCTCCATTCCAATTTCCATACCCTCCATCAACATTTCTTGAAGTATTCACAAAATCTAGAACTTCCGTCACTAGGTCATTTGGAGCTTTATACCCAAATCTATCAAGATAATGAAAAGACATTCCCAAATAGTATGCAATGTCCATAGATGGTACTGCAACATCGCCAACATCTTGAGAACTCTGAACAAATGACAAGACCTCCTGATTGAAGGTTGCATTCTGAAAATCCAATTGCTGCGAAATGTCAAATTGTGATTTCAAGTGTGGTTCATCAATGGATAAGATCGTTTCAGAAATTGTCAAAGAGCTGACTGAAAATGTGGAAATGAAGAGCAACAATAGAATGAGTGAAACGCTCTGTATGTATTTGTTGCACGTCATTATTTCCACTCCTATCGTCGACGACGAAGAAGGACAACGATAATGGATGCAATCACTACTAGACCTAACCCGAGGTAGAGTAAGAGTTCTTCTGGTAGTTGAAATGGAGGGGGAAGATTAGTATTTGTAGGAGTTGTTGCACTTGTAATTTGGGAGTAGAGGTCCAAGTTACTTAGGAGATATACCGAAACAAATGTGTATGCAATATTGGAAGTAAAGCCCGGATGCTCTGCATAACCTCCATCTACATTCTGGACAGAAATTAGGAAGTCTTGAAGGCCATTCAGGTTTAAGGGAGGAGCTCCAAGTATATAGAGTGCTCTCACAGCAGAGTATGTGTAGATTGTGTGAGATATATTGTTGGGACGGACAATATCAAACTGACTTCTCCTAAATCCACCGTCTAGATTCTGACTACTTTGAAGGAAAGTAATTGCGAGGCTTGGGTTCAGAGATTGTGAACTAAGAATGTTCAAACCTCGTATTGCCCGATAGGTATTTGTAACATCGCTTGTATCTCCAATAAAACCACCCCAACCTCCATCACTATTTTGTATTCCCTGCAAGAATGATATTGCATTGCCTACATTAAGTGGTTGAGCTCCAAATATTTCCAGAGATCTTATCGCTCTATATGTTGAAACAACATATGCAGTAGTGTCTCCTGAAGTCTTTACGAAACCCCCATTCGGCTGTTGCAGATTCTGCAAATAGGTGATTGTTTCTGAAGGACTTGGAAATGAAACAGCGAGCAAGTCATAGATTTCAAGAGCTCGAAAAGTACTTTCAACATAAGATCCTGTGAGACCAAAACCGCCGTCAGGATTTCGATAAGATGCTACATAGTCGATTATTCCTTGAACATTGTTAGGAGTCTGTTCCATTAGAATCTGTGTGTATACCGCATCAAAGGTCTCTCGGAGGGTGGGAGATTCTCCAGGTACACCTCCATAGCCATCGCTAGCAGGGGGGTGCGACACAAAATCAATGGTTGCAGTAATGTTTGTTGGAGATTCTCCCAGTATTGAAAGGGCTTGGACTGCGAAGTAGGTTCCAATCAGAGAAGAATCAGTACTTGTAGGACTGTATCTGAATCCACCATTCAATGTTTCAAGTGAGTATAGATATTCAGTTACAGATGTGACGTTTACCGCGGTTCCATTGAGGTGATATATTGAATCCAACGCAGCAGCTGTGTAACTTGCAGTTGTGGTTATGTTAATCAAATTGATATCCTAACC